>JALYUS010000435.1 GCA_030853625.1 Chloroflexota bacterium | reverse complement strand
GAGCCAGAGCGCGCAGATGACATCGCGGACGTAGACGACATCGGGCCGTCGCCGGGAGACGATGATATGGATGAGCGCGCGGAAGGCGAACCAGGTGCGCTCCAGGTAGGACCAGAACACGGAACGGATCACATGCCGCCCAGCATTGAAGGGCAGACGAAGCAGGTGCGTCGCCCCGAGGGCGGCAAAGGCGCTCGGTCGGAAGGCGAACCGGGGAATGATCACCGTACAGTCCGGATCGCACGACCGGAGCGCCGCCACCGTCGCATAGGTCTGGACGGCGTTCGCGGAGCGGAGCGTCAAACTCGACGGATAGGCGACATAGGCGATGCGTGGAACCGGCCCGGCGATGGATGTCGCGGCAGTGGTTCTGTCCGTCCCTGTTGCGATTGTTCCCACCACCCGCGCGTGCCTCCATCGTCCCCGGTCATCGGTTGCCGAGTATAACACAAGCCAGCAGTGGCTTATCCGGCAAGGAGACGTTGATACAGACCGAGTATGCCGTCCGCGGTGTGATCCAACGAGAACGATGCGGTCATTCGGTTCGCGCCCCGTGACGCGCGCTCCCATGCAGGGCGGTCATCGAGGAGGCGGATAATCGCCGCCGCCAGCGCCGCAGGATCGCGCGGCGGCACAACGGCGCCAGCGCCGAACTTTTCCACCGAGGCCGCGAGACCGGCGGCGGCACTGACGACTGATGGCGTTCCGACCGCACCCGCCTCGACCCCGGTCATGTTGAGGCCATCGAGGAGCGACGGGATGAGTGCGCAGTCTGCCGCCGCGAAATAGCGCGGGACAGTCTCGAATGGCAATTGATCCATGATCCACAGGTTGTCCTGTTGACCGAGCGACGTGGCGAGAGTGCGGAGCGACGCGACATACACCTGTGCGGCGGCATCACGCGCCGGGCCGGCGAGCAGCAGTGTCGTTTCCGGGTGGACCGTGCGGACGAGTGGCAGCGCGCGGATGGCGTCGTCATACCCCTTGATGGCGACCATGCGCCCGATCCCGACGAGCAGTGGGCCGTGCGAAATTGCCTCCTCGCGCTCCAGTTCTTCCCGGCAGCGCGCGCGATAGGTAGTGAGGGCGTCTGGTGCAAGCGATTCGTGCGCCGTCTGCGGCGGCTGGATGACGATGCGCCCTTGTGGGCAGCCGTATGTTTCGACGATCGCTGCGGTGAGCGGCGAATTTGCCTGCACGAGGCTCGCCCACCGGAGCGTGCGGCGGATTGCGACGCGCGGGACGCGGCGACGACCATACCCGTATCCCGTCTCGTCATTCGTGAGCACGTCGCCGCCGGTAATCGTCACGAGCGTTGGTGGGTTGCGGTGATTGCGGAGGGCATGCCGGAATGCCGTCGCATACGGATACGCCATGCCGATATGGAGAATATCGTAATTCGCCAGCCGATCCTCAGTCAGGAACCGCTTCAGCGTCCCGACAAGGCCAGCAAACGGTGCGAATGCCCAGAGACGCGCGGAGTATGCGTTCATCAGGCGCTGTCGCCGTGATCGGGGGAGACGAAGCGACCAGACGGTCGTCCCGTATTGGTCGGTGGACGGCTCGATCTCGTCTGCCTGCGTTGCCGCGCCGACGGTCGCAATTTCGACTGCCGCTCCGCGCGTGCGGAGCGCCGCCACGAGTTCGCCGTGGGTGTGGCTAACCATCGAATCCGGGCGATAGGCGCCGGTGAAGTAGAGCACGCGCATTATCGGCGTTCCGCGATCAGGGAGGCGTAGAGCGCTTCGAACTGTCGCGCCACGACGCGCGCATCGTAGCGTTGCATGACATCGCGTTCCGCTTCCCGCGCGAGCCGCGTGCGGAGGGCCGGGTCACCGAGCAGGCGGATCAGCGCCGCCGCCAGTGCGCCGGGATCGTCCGGCGGCACAATCAGACCCGTTTCACCTTCACGAACGATTTCGTTGCACGCGGGCACATCCGTCGTCACCACCGGCGTACCGACCATCATCGCCTCGGCGAGCGGGATGCCGAACCCCTCATAGCGCGCCGGCAAGGTCAGCGCCCACGATGACCGGAGGAGATGGATTTTCTCCGCCTCAGAAACCCGCCCCGGCGCTTCGATGACGGAGGC
>JALYUS010000395.1 GCA_030853625.1 Chloroflexota bacterium | reverse complement strand
ATCTGCCCCGCCTTGCAGGGATGCTATACGGAAGGCGAGACAGAAGAAGAGGCGTGGGAAATGATCGCGGATGCGATTCGGCTTCATATCGGGCATCGTCTGGAGAGTGGTGAGCCGATTTATGAGGAGGTATCCGCCGCCAAAGTACGCATTCCCGCGTGACCCCAAAGCTGCCCGCCATTACCGCGAATCAACTCCTGCCCTCCTTAGGCGGCACGGTTTTGTTGCCGTTCGGCAGAGCGGCAGCCACCTCATTCTCGAACATCCGGACGGAACGCATGTAACGGTGCCAGTGCATCAAGGACGCGTTATTGGAAAGGGATTATTACGCCAGATCATGCGAGACGCGAATCTAACCGTAGACGATCTCACTTCAGGCCGCAAACGCTCGTGAGGGAAGCATTATGATGGATGGATCAGAGCAAAATTACACCATCACTCTTCGCGTCGGCGAGCAGGACTTCCCAGTGACGCTGAAGGCGATGGATATTTTCCATGAGGCATTAGAGCGCGCGATCCCGGCGGCGTTGCGGCGCGGGCAGCGCCTCCGTATTCGCACGCCGAAGGACGAGATCGTTTACCCGGACATGTTCGTTGGCGAGACGGTCGCGCACTTCGGGACGGAGACGTTCATCGTCCATGCCGAGCCACTGACGGGCGCACCCGGCCCTTTCCGCACGCTCGCCTTCGACCATCTCGCGATCACCGTCGCCGATCGCCCCGCTGCGCGCGACTTCTTCCACGATGTGGTCGGCATGCAGATCATGCGCGACGATCCGCACCAGACGGTGCTGACGACGGGCCTCACCTCGCTCTTTATCTTTGGCACGGCGATCGCGCCGCTCTCGGACGGCATCCCGTCGCGCTGGCATCATCTCGGCTTCATCGTGGACGATCTGGAGCGGTGCTACTACCACCTGCGCGCACACGGCGGCGAGATTGTCTCCGACTTCACGCTGCTCGAACGAGACGAGCGATGGTCGCTCTATTGTCACTATCGCAACGGCGATGTCGTCTTTATGCTCCAATTCTCGGAAATCCGCGACGGCTATCGCGGCGTCACGACCGACGCGACGCAGTTCATGTATGATTACCTGCGCGGGCGATACGGCGTGCGCTTCGTGGATCGCGAATGAGCGCGCCTGCTGCGGTTACGCGGAGCATCACGCCGGAGCAGGCGGCAGCGTTCCTCGCGCATGACCCAGTCGCGACGGTCGAACTGCTCACCGCGCTCCGCTATGACCGCGAAATCCAGTGCGTCGGCGCGCTCGTGGATGGTGTACTTGCGGGCGTGCTCGTCGTTGGGCAGGAGGACGACGATGCACTGGCGGCGCGTTTCGAGGCGGCGGAGGGTGGCGCGCTCCTGTCATTGATCGCCGCGTGTCCGCCGGGTGTGCGGCGGATCGCTGTACATCGCCCGTGGACAGTGCCCGCGCTGACATCCGTATTCCGGCTCATCCCGGAGCAGCCGAGCGAGACGGTCTTTGCGGCGACGCAGAGCACCGTACCGCCCGCACCGACCGTCCGGCTCGTGCGGGTAACGGACGCGCCCATCGTCGCGGCGAGCGCGGCGATGATGAGCGCCACCTCGCTCCTCGATATGATCGGGCAGGGCTTTCGGCCCTTCGGTATCTTCACGAGAGACCGCCTGATTGCCCATGCCATCGCCGCGAATACGACGGACTGGACGGAAGAGGTGATGTCTGTCTGGACGGCACCACGACGGCGCGGGCAGGGGCTGGCGACGGCAGTCGTTGCGACAGCGGCGGCGGACATCCTCAGTCGTGGCAAGACGGCGATCTACGTCGCATCGGTGACGAATCGCGCATCCCAGCGCGTCGCCAGCAAAGTCGGCTTCCGACCATCCTACAATATAACGACGTATCGCGTCCTGCCGCGATAAAAACGACAAGATTATGCCGTCAGCGTGCCTTCCATGACGGGCGGGCCGGTAGGGCCGGCGGCGGGAGCGGTCTCCGGCTCGTCGGTAATGATGACGGCATGGATACCGTTCAGGTTGCCGGGCAGCACGAGCGTTATCTCGCCGCCGCCATCGAACGTGCCGACATCCACGTAGGAGCCGTCCTGTTTCTGGAGCCAGACGCGGTAAGTCTGGCCATTTGCAACACTGGGGAAGCCTTTCGCGAGGACGATGACTTTCCCGCCGTCCGCCGAGGATTCGATCAGTGTCGCGTTCGCGCTCGGCGCGTTTTGTGTGCCCGCCATCGTGTACGCATGGATGCCCGAGGCGGCAACACGGACGATCTCCCGATCCCGGTTCGCTTGCGCTACCTCCCGATGCAGGCTGATATTCCAGCCGCCGAGGCCAATCACCGCGAGCAAGAGGGCGGCTGCGGCGAGCCAACCGGGTGCAAGCCGCACACGCCGCCGTTCCTGTACCTCCGTGATAGAGGAGAGCGGAATCGTTGGCATGCGAGCGGGCTGATCGCTACGGGTGGGGGGCGCGATGCGCTCGCCCATCTCGGCGCGGGCGGAAGCAAGCACGCGTTCTTTGAGCGCTGCGCTCGGCCGGGCAGGGACGGCATCCGCGTCCGCATAGACTTCCGGCAAGGCGGCGGCGATGGCGG
>JALYUS010000387.1 GCA_030853625.1 Chloroflexota bacterium | reverse complement strand
AGCACCACGAGCAGAACCAGGAAACGCACCATATGTAAACGGAATGTTTGAACCACGAAGGCGCGAAGGACGCGAAGACGGAACGAAGAAGACAGGGCGTATGCGTTCTCGCTGTCGGGGAATCCTAGCCCCCGGCCCCTTCCCTCGCAGGGAAGGGGTGACTCAATCGCGGCGCCATGATCTACCCCGAGCACCCTGAACTCCTGACGGCTCACTCCCCCTTCCCTGCGAGGGAAGGGGGTTGAGGGGTTAGGATTCCCCGGCATGCCGAGAACGCATAAACCCTGACGAAGAAGATGATTGTGGAAAGTAGCGAAGCACAGTTTGGTATGACCGACGAATTCCTTCTTCTTCGCGTCCTTCGCGTCTTCGTGGTTCAAACGCTTTCTTAATGCATGCGGATGCCGCCGTCCACGACGAGGGTTTGGCCGGTGATGAAGCGGGAGTCGTCGGAGGCGAGAAAGAGAGCGACGCGGGCGACATCGTCCACCACGCCGGTGCGCTTCAGGGCAGCGAGAGGCGCGAAGCGGGCGCGGACGTACTCCGGCAACGGCCCCGTCTTGGAATGGATGAAACCGGGGATAATCACATTGACACGGATACCGTGCGGGCCGAGTTCCATCGCCAGACGCTGGCTCGCGCGCCAGAGTGCCGCCTTCGCGCCCGCGTAGGGCGTGCCGACGAAGTAGCCGGGATCGGCGTCGTTGGCGACACCGGAGGCGAGGTTGATGATTGCCCCGCCCTCCTGCGCGACCATCTGCCGCGCGGCGGTCTGTGCGAGAAAGAACGGCCCCTTGAAGTCGGTCGCGAGTATTCGGTCGAAACGCTCCTCGGTGACATGAAAGAGGGGGGTCGTATCGAATGTACCCGCATTATTGACGAGGATATCGAGCCGACCGAACCGCGCAACCGTCTCCGCAACGAGTTGCTGGCCCTCAGCGACGATGCTGATGTCCGCCTGCAACATCTCGGCATGGCGACCGAGGGCGCGGATGTCGCGCGCCGTCCGCTCGGCCCCCGCCGCCGAAGTGCGGTAGTGGACGGCGATGTCCGCACCCGCCTCAGCAAAAGCGAACGCGATTGCCTGCCCAATTCCCCGCCCCGCGCCGGTGACTAACGCGACTTTGCCCGCCAGTTTGCCCGCCGCCTGCTGCGCATCCACGCGGTATCCTCTTCTCATACTCATGCGATACGGTTTTCGCCAGTGTACCGCGCGGCGCGACGAGTGGTAAGGGCGCACAGCCATGCGCCTCTCTTGTCTGTCGCGTTATTGAAAAAGAGCGAGCAGTGTTCGCTGTTCGTCCGAAAGCATCAATCGCTTGTTGTTTTGCCCTGGGTAAATCTCCGCCTCATCCCAATACCGACGCGGTACGCTTGATGCGACGCCGAGTTTCGAGCCACGCTCGCCAAGTTGCTGTACAAGCCCATGCGCGTCAAAGAGGAACACAGACTGAATAAGCCATGGCCGATGTCCACCCCGTGAAGAGAGTGCGGTTGATCGTGGCCCGGTCATCACAAGGTACTCATCAGGAAGATATGCAGGCGTAAGATCGAGAATCCCTTCCAACTTTCCATACCATTTGATGTTGACGCTCCGCCCGGCGAGCATCCCAGCCATAAAATGACCGTCAATGCCTTTGGCCACCGCTGATACCTCAAGCGTAACGCCAAAGATTGCCGAGGCAATGTACTCGCCGACATGTCCGATCTGCGCGGGCCGCCCGACGAGATTCGCAATCTTCTCGTCAATCAGATGCTTCTCTTTCAACAGTTCAGCAAGCCGAGGGAGGTCATGCACGTTTGGTCTCCGCACGCGAGGCGTTTTCTCGATGGGGTGATTATACAGCATGGCGGGGAGGGCGGTTTACGAACCGCCTGTACGAACGATATTCAGCATCTCGAGACCAGCGTGCGGGATTCGTGGCGATGTAGGCGCGAATACGGTCAAGATCGTCGCCGTTGCGGATAATATGTTCGTGAAAGTTCCGTTGCCAGAGCGTGACACCGGGCGTCTCTCGCCATTCATTGACATGTTTCGTGGAGACGGTCTTGAACGCGCCGATGAGGCGTCCGAGCGGCTTCGTAGGGGCGGTTCGAGAACCGCCCTCCCCGCCTGTGATGACGATAATTCCATGCAAATGGTTCGGCATCACCACGAAGGCGTCGAGTTCGACCGACTCGTGATGTCCCGCCAACCATTCCCAATCCTCGATCACGATCTGACCATAGGCGTTGAGGCGCATTGTATCGTCTACGATCTCACCGAAGACGAGTGCGTGCCGATCCGCGCAAACAGTAACGAAATATGCTCCTGCTTGCCGGTAGTCGTATTCCTGCAACCGGATGGATCGCCGATGATGGATCGTGGGGTCGTACGGGACCATCACAATTTCCCTTTGGTGTGGGTGACATCTCGGTGGGGAGGGCGGTTCGCGAACCGCCCCTACGAATCATGCGGCACTATTCAGGAT
>JALYUS010000382.1 GCA_030853625.1 Chloroflexota bacterium | reverse complement strand
CGTTGTAGGTGTAGGTGCCGCCCCCAACGTAGGTCGCACCGGCCGGGAACGTGTTGCCGTTGTTGACAAAGCCGCCGTTGAAGCCATTGAACCCGTTCACGAAGTTCCCGTTGCCGTTGAACCCGTTGAACCCGTTATTGAAGTTCCCGTTGAAGCCGTTGAACCCATTGTTGACGAATCCGTTGTTGACGAATCCGTTGTTGAAATTCGCGCCGATGAAACCGGTCCCGATCACGCCGCCAATCCCGTAATCAGGGTAGACGGGATAGATACGCTGGCCGGTCGAGGGGTTGATGTCAATCAGGTTCCCGCTATTGTCGGTCACGACCTGAACGAATCCATACCGCGGGTCGAAGTAGGGAGCGGAGACCGCTGCGTTGCCCGGAATACCGGTATTCGGAGCGACATAGGTATTCCCAACCGTGCCGGTGGTATACGCTGCCCCATTGACGACACAGGTACCGTAGTTGATGGGAATGCAATTCGCGGGGGCCTGCGCGCCCGCCGCCGCACTGTGCGTGAGCGCGAGGATGAGCGCGATCACGCCCGCCGCGCCGAGGACCGCCCAATGCAGCAAACTGCGCCCAATAGATGTGGGCACTGCTGCTACTGAGTAACCCGTCGAACCTGCCATGTTCATGTGAACCTCCTATGATGAGTGTCTGTGCAAAATCCGCCTTTGCACCCATCAGTATACACACAGTCCGCCCGGAAAATCTACCCGATGTAAAAAGTATGTCATCTCTGCAAGCGGATACATATCATCCATCGGGTTCTTTCCCCTCACCCACTCCGACGCCCAAAACGGTCAATCGGTTTCATTCGCCGGGGCTTTATCCCGAAAACCGGCGATGTGACATAACGCGGCGCGTATGCGAGAATGCCCGCGCGAACGATCTGAGCCGTGGGGAGAAGAGAGACGAATGAGAAATCTGCCGCAGGGCCACCGCGCCGCGATCCGCGTGGCGAGCCTGCTGATCGCGATGCTCTTTTGCGCGCCGCTCGCCGCCTTTGCCGCGACGCCGACGCCACCAGGCGGGAAGCCGGTGCAGACGCTACCCCGTCTGCCGGCCGGCTTCCCGCCTGGTGGCGTGCCGGGGCAGCAATCCTTTGCCGGGCCGTCTGGGGCGCGGATCGGGCCGACCAATCCGCAACAGGCGATGACGCTCGCCATCTCCCTCAAGGTGCAGGACCAGCATGCGCTCGACACCTTTCTGCATGATCTCTACGATCCAACCTCGCCGCAATTCCACCATTACCTGACGCCCACCGACTTCTCGAACCGATTCATCGCCGGCGGGCGGCAGACGGTCGTGGACTTCTTCAAGAACGCGAAGTTTTCCGTCACGGATCGCGGCATGGGCTCGATTATCAACGCGACCGGCACGGTGGCCCAGGTCCAGACCGCGCTCAAGGTGACGATCTCGGACTATCAGGATGGCGCGGGCAGCGTCTCTGCCGCCGCCGATGTCGCCCCGACGCTGCCACCGAGCGTCAGCCCCGCTATCCAGGCGATCACCGGGTTGGACAACGTCATCCAGGTCAAGACACACATGGCGCCCACGCCCGCTTCGACGGACGGCAGCGCTCCCGCCGCCCCAACGACCGGCGCCAGCGGCTGCGATGCCGCACTCAATGTCGCCTCCACCTTCGGCGCATATACCCCGAACCAGCTCCAGACGGCCTATCACTTCACACCCTTCTCGCAGCGCGGCGAACAGGGGCAGGGACAAATTATCGGCCTGCTGGAAGTAGACGATTACAAGGACGCCAACATCGCGGCCTACCAGAATTGCTTCGGCACGAATGTCCCGGTCTCCCGCGTTCCGGTGGATGGCGGCACGCATCCCGGCCCCTTCGAGGAGGAAGTCGAACTCGATATGGATGTTTATCTCGGCATGTTGCCGAAACTCCAGCAGTTGCTGGTCTACGAGTCCGACATCCGTATCACGGCAATCATTGATTCCCTGCAAGCGATGGCGAACGACAATCTTGCCTCGGTCGTCAGCATCAGTTTCGGTGGCTGCGAGCAGAACCGGAATATCAACACCTTTCTGATGCCGGAGAATACAATCTTCGAGCAGATGGCGGCGCAGGGGCAGAGCGTCTTCGCCGCCTCGGGCGATAGCGGCTCGCGCGATTGCCTCCTCCATCACACGCCGAACGCGAGCGCCCTCGCCGTGGACGATCCCGCCAGCCAGCCGTACGTCACCGGCGTCGGCGGCACGAAACTGACAATTGACCCAACGACGAATCTGTACACGAGCGAGACGGTCTGGAATGGCTTCAGCACGGGCAGTGGCGCGGGCGGCGGCGGATTGAGTAGCATTTGGCCGATGCCGGACTATCAAACGGGACCAGGCGTCGCCAATGCGTACAGCAATGGCAAGCGACAAGTGCCGGATGTCGCCGCCAATGCCGATCCGAAGAGCGGTTTCATCATTTACACGACCGACCCGCAGAGTTGCGCGCGCGTCACCGGCGCCGTTGGCCCATCCTGCTTCATGGCGACGGGCGGAACGAGCGTCGCCGCGCCGATGTGGGCAGCCGCCGCGACGCTGACCAATCAGCACCTCCTGACGGCGGGCTATCCGCGCATGGGTTTCGCCAACCCGATCATCTACCGGCTCTTCACCAGCGATCCCGCCGTCTTCCACGACATCACGACCGGCCACAACTGCTTCGACGCCTCGTGCGACGCCACGACCGATCTCCGCTACCCGGCGACGCCCGGCTACGATCTGGCAACCGGCGTCGGCACCTTCGATGCGTTCGCCTTCTCGGACGCCGTACTCACCAGCCTGCCGCACATCACCGGCACGAATCCGACGATTGGCCCGCTGGCGGGAGGAGCCACGGTGACGTTCACTGGCGCGAACTTCCAGCCCGGCGCGACGGTCTCCTTTGGCGGCCTCCCGGCAACGAATGTGCGCGTCGTGGATAGTGCGACGATTACCGCCGTCACGCCACCGCACGCGGCGGGTGCGGCGGACATCCAGATCGTCACCGGCGGCATCGTATTCACGCTCCCCGGCGCGTACACCTATTCCGCGCAGGCCCCGCTGCTCGCGCCCCCCCCCGCGACGCCAACCCCGACCCCGACCGCCACCCCACAGACGGCAGCGCCAACACCCACGAGCACACCGGCGACTGCTACCCCAACGCCATCCACCCCGGTTCCGTCAACGCGGAAGTTCACCGTGGCGAACACCGATGGCGACAACGTCAATGTGCGCGACAAGCCGGATACGAACACCGGAAAGATCGTCACGACCGTCACGGAGGGAACCGTCGTGCAAGTGACCGGCCCCGCAGTGACGAGTGGCGGCACTACCTGGTACCCCGTCCAGATCGGCAACACTTCCGGCTTCATGCGCGCCGATTACCTCACAGCCGCTACCAGCTAAACGCCAGCCCCATTGCCCATCGCGCGGTGTCGCGGGAAATCTCTGGCATGGTGCAGCGCGTGACCCGCGATAATGTACGCGAGGGCACGGACGCTGATTAGGTTCCCGTCTGCCGTTCCACCGCGCGCCCATGCCGCCGCATCGAGGCTGCGCAAAAGGGCTACCGACGCACGCCGCACCGCCGCGAATTCCGCAACGACATCCGCAAGCGGACGGTCGGCAAAGTTTGCCCCTGCCATGAAGATATTTTGATCCATCCCCGGTAGTGGCGTCGGGTCATTGCGGGCAAACGACAAGGCGCGATACGCGAAGACCCGTTCCGCGTCGGCGAGATGCCCGACAATCTCCTTCATGTTCCATTCACCCGATGCGGGTCGCCACGCGGCCTGCTCCGCCGTGAAGATGGACAAGGACACCACGGTCTCGTCAATCTGCCGGTCGAGGAGGGCGAGAAGGTCGCCGTCCGGTACCAGTCGGATGTAGGTGTCGTAGTATGGCACATATTCCCCGTTACTGGGCTGACCGGAGTTCACAGGCGCCATGATTACCTCCATACATTCATCGAGCGCGAATAAACGCGGTTCCCTGTTTCCCTTCCCCCATGGGAAAGGAGTCAAGAGATTAGGGGCTACTCCCCCGCGAATCGCGCCGCCGAGAGGAACCCGATGTCGTGCCGCGTCGTGTTGTCGAGGGCGAGATCGGCCATCACTTCGCCAATCACGCTGGCGAACTTGAAGCCATGACCGGAGAAGCCGCAGCCATAGACGACATTGCCGTGCGCCGGATGACGGTCGAGGATGAAATGGCGATCCGGCGTATTGGTGTACATACAGGTAAGCGTCCAGAGCACATCGCCCGCCGCGCCCGGCA
>JALYUS010000363.1 GCA_030853625.1 Chloroflexota bacterium | reverse complement strand
CGCCCGCACGGAGGCGGGGAGGTAGGCGAGGAAGCCGATGCGTTTCTTCCACAGCCGGGGAGTATCGAGGATGATCCGCGCCGCGTAGCCCGCGCCGACGTTGAGCACAAAGGGCATGCCATTCACGTCGCCGAGATCGAGCCGGATCGTATGCGCGCCCGCACGGAGGAGACTCGCGGCGGCTTCGGTGCGTATGGGGATGCCAAGATCAGCGGCGAGCACATTGGCGGTGCCATTCGGGATAATCGCCAGCGGCGTCTCCGAACCGGCCAGCCCGGACGCAACATCGCGCACCGTGCCGTCGCCGCCGACGGCCACGACGATGTCGTACCGATCGCGCGCGTCACGTGCGATGCGCGTCGCGTCTGTGACGGTGTGTGTGAGCGCCGTGTCAATCGTCGCGCTGATCCGCCGCCGGTCGAACGACCGACGGACTGCTTGCTCGACGTAGAGCGGTGAACGCCGCCCCGCCACCGGATTCATGATGAGCAGCAATCGCACGGCCGACGATCAGGCGGCGCGGTGCGTCGCCGCGCTCTCGTCGCCCGCTTCGAGTTCTTCGGGGCCGAAGATCCGTTCCGTCAGGTAGTTGGCGAGCCAGGTGGCGAGCGCCGCGAAGGCAACCCCCATCAGACTGCGGAACATCGTGCGTGACAAACCCTGCATGGCGCACCCCCTTACTTCTTCCCGCTCTGGTTGACCTGCGTCTTGAACGTCGAACTCGCGGTGAAGCCCGGCGTCGCCGATGACGCTATTGTAATCGGTTTACCCGTTTGTGGGTTGATTCCCTTGCGCGCGCTCCGCCGCCGCATCTCGAAGGTCCCGAACCCGGTCAGAACGACTTTGTCGCCCTCCTGTAAGGTCTGCGAAATCAGTTTCAGCGCCGCCGTGACGACGCGAGACGCATCCGCCTGCGTCACGTTCGCCCGCTCCGCCACGGTCTTGATGAACTCGTTCTTGTGTACGGACTTGTTCATGCGTCTCCTCCTTTGATCCGCCGCCAGCTAATGCATCCTTCAACGCGGTGGAGCAGACTTCAGCCTGCAATCCTGGGACGGCAGGCTGAAGCCTGCTCCACCGAATCAGACCCCTGCTTTGAGAAGCGTCACAACGCGGTCAATGATCCGTTCCGCCAGCGCCTCCTTCGCCATTTGCGGCTGCTCCTCCATCCGCCCATCAGCGTACAGAAAGGTCGCGGCGCTGTCACGCGCGCCGATCGTCGCGACAGCGTCGTTCGCGACGATCATCGCTACCCCCTTTGCCGCCAGTTTCTGCCGCGCGTTCTGGAGCAGGTCATCCGTTTCCGCCGCGAAACCGATCTTGACGATCTTCACGTCCCGCAGCCCCGCGAGAATGTCCGGCGTGCGCTCCAGCACGATTTCCGGCGCCGCGCCATCCGGCGTCTTCTTCATTTTCTGTACCGCGACGCGCGCGGGGCGGAAGTCTGCGACTGCCGCGCTCATAATCAGCGCGTCCGCGTCCACGACGGCCTGACGCGTTGCCGTCTCCATCTCGGCTGCCGTTTGTACCGGCACAACGGTCATCCCGGCAGGCGGCGCGAGCGCGGTCGGGCCGGAGACGAGCGTTACCGCCGCACCCCGCGCCGCCGCTGCCGTCGCGATCGCGTATCCCATCCGCCCCGACGAGCGGTTGCCGAGATAGCGGACGGGATCGAGCGGCTCCTGCGTCCCGCCCGCCGTCACGACGACACGTCGCCCGGCGAGATCGCGCTGTTGACCGAGCACACTGACGATCGCCGCAAACAGCCGCTCCATTGCCACCAACCGACCCATGCCGACGAAGCCGGAGGCGAGCGGCCCCGTATCCGGCCCAACGATCTGCGCGCCGCGCGCCCGCAGCGTGACGACGTTTGCCTGCACGGCGGGATGGAGCCACATGAAATGATTCATTGCGGGGGCGAGGACGAGCGGCGCACTACTCGCGAGCGCAGAGAGCGAGACCATGTCATCCGCGAGGCCGTGGGCGAGTTTCGCCAGCATGTCCGCCGTCGCCGGTGCAACGACGAAGCAATCGGCCCGCCGCCCGACGGAGATATGCCCTTCCTCCGATTCGCTCCACGGCTCGTATGGCGTCGTCCAGACGCGCCGCTGCGTCAACGTCGCGAAGGTGAGCGGCGTGACGAAGCGCGTCGCCCCTTCAGTCATCAGCACGTCCACCGTCGCGCCCGCCGTGACGCACAGACGAGCGAGTTCGACGACTTTGTACGCCGCGATGCTGCCCGTCACACCGAGCGCGATCTGTTTTCCGTTCAGCCCGGTCGGACCCGCACCGTCCATGCCGCGCTCCTCATTTACCGCGAGAGGGCGGTGACGGTTTTGCGCGCCGCCATGATCGCCGTGTCAATATCCGTGTCGGTGATCTCGTAGTGCGTCACCATCCGGCCACCATACTGGCCGCCGCCGATGAGAACGCCGTGCGCCTTCATCTCCGCCGCGAAATCGGGGTTCGGTGGGTCGAGTTTGTAGAAGACCATGTTTGATTGCACGAGTTCGAGATCCACGAAGATGCCGGGGACATCCGCGAACCCTTCCGCGAGCCGCCGGGCGCGCGCGTGGTCTTCGGGCAGACGATCCACCATTTCGGTGAGGCTGACGATGGCGGCGGCGGCGAGAACGCCCGCCTGCCGCATCGCACCGCCGACGATCCGCCGCATCCGCCGCGCGCGGGCGATGAAATCCGCCGATCCGGCGATCATCGAGCCGACCGGCGCGGCCAGCCCCTTGGAGAGGCAGAACTGGACGGAATCAACGTCCTGGACGATTTCCGAAACGGGGACGCCGAGCGCGGCGGCGGCATTGAAGACCCGCGCGCCATCCATGTGAACCGGAATACCGCGCTCATGCGCGACATCCGCCATGGATTTGATCGTCGCGCGGTCGAGCGGCAGGCCACCGCAGCGGTTATGCGTGTTCTCGACACACAAAACGCCCGTCGGCGGCTCGCCTTCGCGGTCGCTGCGGATCGCCTCGCGGATCGCCTCCGGCTCCAGCGTGCCCCAGCGCGTATTCGGCAGGATGCGCCACGGCAACCCGCCGAGGACGGCCGTGCCGCCCGCCTCATAGAGGACGATGTGGCACTGATCGCCCATAATCACTTCCTGCCCGCGCTGGCAATGCGCGAGGACGGCGCAAAGGTTCCCCATCGTGCCACCGACGACGAAGAGCGATGCCTCCTTGCCAAGCATGTCGGCGGCGAGGTCCTCCAGCCGGTTGATTGTCGGGTCCTCGCCGTATTGATCGTCGCCCACGTCCGCCTCAGCCATCGCCCGGCGCATCGCCGCTGTTGGCCGCGTGACGGTATCACTCCGCAAATCCACCAGTCGTTCTGCCATGTCGCGCCCTCCTCGTCAGTCGTCAGTCGTCAGAACCGGGTAAACCCCTCATCACTCATCACTCATTGCTCGTTGCTCGTTGCTCGTTGCTTCGTCATGGCATCCTACACGCGAGATGCGGGGATGACAAGGAGAAAGCGCGGGTTTACGGCGTTGCCGTGCGACAGAGCGGGGATTGAACGCGCGTGCGGATATGTGCTACACTGCCGTATGCGTTTCGGGAAGCGGGCTGGTGCGCGGTCGCGATGCGTTGGCAAAGAATTTGCTGCGCCTGACAATAAAGACGACCCACCCGATAGCACGAAATAAGAAGGGCCGATGTTCAGCGGGTTTTCAGCGCGCGTTCATCGGAAATTCAGGATTATTCCGTACGCTGGGCGGTAATCGTGAAGAGACGATCCCTGGCATGGATATGCCCGCAGCCAGACATCAAGAAGGATTGAGCGCATGACCGAGCGTTACCAACCACTACCGGGCGCCTCGCCCGACAACGACCGTCCGGCCCCCGATGCTGAACGTGAACCCGGGGCGCCCCGATCCGCCGCGACCGCACCGGAGGCGAGGGAAGCGCAGAGCGCGCCGCCTGGCGCCCCGCAGGAAGTGGCAGCAAGTGAGGGGCGGCACACCGAGCCGTTCACGATTGACGCGGAGCAGGAACGCCTCGAACACGACCGCACGGAGCAGGAGCGGCTCGTCTGGACACCACCGCTGCCGCAGTATCCGCCCCGGCCAACGCGCCAGGAGCCGGTGCAGTATGAAGCGCCCCGGCCGCAACCGGCGCCACAGTATACCCCGCAGGCGTACGTCCCGCCGCAGCCCACACCGGCGGCTCCGCCCGCTCCGCATCCATCCGCACAGCAACCCTACGCCCCGGCAATCGCGGGCGGCTATTCCGCGCCCGTCGCCAACCCGTATGCATCGCACGGGCAAGTCGTCGCCGCGCCGCCCGCACCACGCGTGTCGAAGTCGCGCATGGGTCGCCGGATGATGCGGCGCACCGTCCGGGGGACGAGCGCGGTCGGTAAAACGATGTTCGGTGTCCGCCCTGGCCTGATGGTCGCGTTGCTTCTGGTTATCCTCTTCGCCGGCTGGCTTTCCTACGACAAGTGGATGGTTGGCAGTGGGACGAACAGCGCGACGCCAAACGCCGCGACGAAGAACGGCATGATCCCGCTCCCGCCGGAAACGCCCGCCGTCCAGGCTTACCTGACGGCTGTTCAGAAGGGGGACGCCAACGCGGTGTGGAACTCCCTCGGCCCACAGGAAAAAGCCCATCGCATCTCCCGTGGGGATGACAAGACCGTCCTCAACACCATTCTCCAGATGGAGAAGCAGCAGGGCATCACCTACGCCGCCTATCACTACATCGCCGGATACGGCAAGAATGGCGCTGCCGATCCAACCAAAGGCGGTATCTATTTCTACGTCGCCGATGTCGGCAGTGGCGCGCAACAACAATCCGTCCCGATGGTCTTCGTGATGGATGATACGGGCCAGATCAGCCAGGTGAGTGACCAACTTTATGACTACATGTTGCAGCAGATGGGAACCAAAGGTCCGTAGGGAAGCCGTACGGCGTGTGCCTTTTTGGGCGTTGAGAGAAGGAAGTGACGGTCATGGCGAACGAGCATGAACCTGCGTACCCACCGTACGCACCACAGCAGCCCCAGCCACAGCCTCCATCGTATGCGCCACCGCCGCAACCGCCCGCGCCGATCCCGTTGCCGGGCGCCTATACACCCCCGGACCTGCGCGGCCTCGGCCCCAAGCCGACCTACGCGAACGAGTACATCAACGCCGAGGAAGACCTTGATCGGGCGGCGGACGAGCAGATTGACAGCCTCGTCCGGTGGCTGCGTTACCGTGGCCCGAAATTCCTTTTCCGCATCTGCCTGCTCGTCTTCGTCATCATCGTTTTGCGCAATCAGGCGGACTGGTCGCGGCGCGTTACCGGGTTCATCTCAGGCAACCCACTTATTGGCATTGTCCTCCAGTTGCTCTTCGCGATGACCTTTATGGCCGTCCAGTTCGGCGCATTCTTCTTCCTGATGGGGCGACCGCGCGTCACCTGGATGAAGCCGGGCGAGGGCGGCATCGGCTTCAAGGACTACAAGGGCAACCCGGAAGTGCTCGAAGGGGCGCGCCGCGTCGTCGTTTTGCTGCAAGGGGCGAAGGAATTCAAGCAGATGGGCGGCGAAGTGATTCGCGGCTTGCTGCTCGAAGGACCTCCCGGCACCGGCAAGTCGTACCTCGCACAAGCGATCTCAACCGAGGCGAAAATTCCCTTCTGCTACTGCTCTGCCCCCTCGCTGATCGGCGTCTTCATTGGCATGGGTCCCTTGCAGGCCTCGATGATCTACCGCAAGGCGCGCAAGCAGGCGATGGAGTGGGGCGCGTGCATCGTCTTCTTCGATGAAATTGATGCCATCGCGCAATCCCGCATGGGTGCGCAGGGCGGCATGGGTGGCGGCGGCATGATGGGCGGCATGATGGGTGGCGGCGGTGGCGGCGGTGGCGTCCTCAACACCCTGCTCACCAACATGGACCCAATGCCGCGCGAGTACGTCTGGTGGCGGAGCCTACTCCGTGCCATGCACATCATCCGAGGCAAGGCGCAGATTCCTCCCGTCCTGACCATCGGTGCGACGAACATCTCCAGCGTGCTCGACCCCGCGCTCTTGCGGCCAGGGCGGTTCGACCGCAAGATTCATGTGGACTTGCCGGATGCTGATGGCCGCCGCGAAGTGATTGATTATTATCTCGCCAAGGTCAAGCACGATCCGATGCCGATTGACCGCATGATCAGCGACACCATCGGCTACACGCCGGTCGCGATCAAGTACGTCATCAATGAGGCCGTCGTCCATGCCCACTTCGACGGACGCACTTCGATCAATTACTGGGACTTCTCCCGCGCCCGCGACACACATGAGCATGGTCTGCGGCAACCACGGACGACGAAATCCTTCCGGGACAACAGCATCACCGCGCACCACGAAGCCGGTCATGCGTATTCGCACGTCATGTTGCGGCCACATCTTCGCATCACCAAAGTCACCATTCTTCGGCATGGTGATGCCGAGGGATTTGTGGCGTGGAAGCCGTCAGACGAATCGCACCACGGCTCGCGCGAGGAGTTGCTTGCGAGTATTCAGGTGTCCCTCGCAGGCCGGGCCGCTGAAGAAGTTTTCTTTGGTGAGCAGTACATGACGATGGGAGGCGATCTCCCAGCCGCCAATGATATTGCGCGGACCATCGTGATGTTTGGATTCGATAACAACTTCTATTTTCTCCCCGGTGCACCGCCCGATGGCGATCAGAAGAAGCGCATTGAGCGCGTGCTCCAGGAAGAGTATAAGAAGGTGAAGCGATTGCTTACCGAGCATCAGGAGGTCGTTGAAGCCATTGCCCAGGAGTTGCTCGTCCATAAGGAACTAACAGATTTCGAAGTTCTTGACATTATCAGGCGATACCAGCCACTCCCGGACGAATACGGTCGTGATGGCGAAGTACCGCTTGTGTACAACGAGCCTGAGCCGCAGCAAATCGGCCAGCCCGCCGCCTATGCCCCGCCGATCCCGGCAGACGGCGACTAGCCCGCCAACGCGCACAACACGAGCGGCTCCTGCATGATTGTCGGGGCCGTGT
>JALYUS010000344.1 GCA_030853625.1 Chloroflexota bacterium | reverse complement strand
CTGCCGCAAGCGGATGGCACAGCGCGCATGCACATCGGCGCGCAGGTGAAGTTGGACATCTTCGGCGCGAAGGAGTTCGAGCGGCTAGCGGCGGAAATGGCGGAGCGGATCGGCGCCGCTGATCGGGATCGGATGTGACCGGAACCGGAACCGGCAACGCTCGTCGGTGACTGAGCCGCCCATCGGGCGGACCAAGGGGTTGTGAGAGATGCTGGGAGCATTGAAGTTTTCCTCGTATTGCTTGTACGGCGCGTTTGTCTGCGCAATCGCCTCGACGATTCTTTACGCGGTGTACGGTGTCGGGCTGTTTCGCGTTCGTGCCACACGCATGCAGACGACGACCGGCGAGACGATCACCACCGGCATGACCGCGCAGCGGACGCCGGGTGGCCCGACAACCGCCGGCTACCTCGCGACCTACATGCAGCGTTCCGCCCTGCTCTTCATGATCGGCGCGCTCGTCTTCCGTACGATCGTCTCGAAGCGCGGCCCGTACGGCAATATGTACGAGTTCGCGCTCGCCTTCGCGACGACGATTTGCCTCGCCTACTACATCATGTCGCGACTCTATCCCGTCCGGGCGCTCGGCGCGCTGGCGATGGCGGCGGCCTCGACGATCATGTTCTACGGCATCTCGCGCCCGGCCTCCGAGAAGCAGGTCGCGGGGTTGATCCCCGCCTTGCAGAGCAAGTGGATTGCCATTCATGTGCCGATGGCGATGCTCGCCTACGGCTTTTTCACGATTGGGTTCGCGGCGGGCGCGATGTATCTCCTGCAAGAGCGGTTGAAGACGGATAAGTTACCCGCGCTCGATGTGCTCGACGAAGTTGGCTACCGTGCGACGGTGGTCGGCTTCCCCCTGATGTTCCTCACCCTCGTTCTCGGCGGCATCTGGGCATCGGAGGCATGGGGCGGCTTCTGGACGTGGGACCCAAAGGAGACCTCCGCGCTCGTCACATGGCTGATCTATGGTTTCTACATGCATGCCCGCGTCGTCCGGGGCATGAAGGGCCGCGGCACGGCGATCATCCTGATCGTCGGCTTCGCGGCGACGATTTTCACGTACTACGGCAACTACTGGTTTAGCGGATTGCACGGGTTCATCGGGCCTGGTGGCCTCGGCGGAAGTTGAACCAATGGCGGAGCAGAGAGATTCGGAGACGACACCCCCACTCCGGACATTGCCGCGCGGTCTGCAGGTCGGCGTTGGCTTGCTGCTTGCGGTCGCGATCATCCTTGGGATCGCGTTATTCAACCACGATAGCGGCGGCGCGGGCCTCACCGATCCGGGCCGCACCGTGCCCCGGGTCGGGGACCGGCTCGCCGCCCTGCCCCTCACCACGATGGATGGCACGCCGTTCGATATGGCGACGTTGAACGGCCATCCGGTCTGGGTCAATTTCTGGGCCTCATGGTGCGGGCCGTGCAAGGCGGAGATGCCCGACTTGCAAACGGTCTACGCGCAGGCACGCGAGACGCATCCCGATCTCATCCTGCTGCTCGTCAACACCGCCGATGTGCGGCAGGATGGGCTGAAGTATTACCAGGATTTGCGCATGACCGGCACCCTCGTCTTCAACGACGGCTCACGTGATGTCGGCCCCTACCGGATCACGAACTTTCCGACGCACCTGATGGTTGACCGCAACGGCGTCGTCCAGCGCGTGCTGCAACAATCGCTCGATCCCCAGACCGCGCGCCAGGAGTTGCAGCATATCCTTGGCTGACCGGCTGACTGGCTGATGAGGAATTGCGCGCCGCCCGGACGCATGGTACGATTTTGTGTGATGGGCCTGTAG
The DNA here is from genome assembly GCA_030853625.1 of Chloroflexota bacterium. GTDB lineage: Bacteria > Chloroflexota > Chloroflexia > Thermomicrobiales > JALYUS01 > JALYUS01. The sequence goes on along the minus strand of JALYUS010000344.1, from coordinate 1,513 downwards.
CTCAGCGGTAGAGCACTGGACTTTTAATCCATTGGTCGTGGGTTCGAATCCCACCGGGCTCACCAGATTGTTTCTGGTATAATAACGGAAGTGGCCGCTCCCCGGACGCGTAATCGCGTCCTGCGGGGCGGGTAATACGCATTGCGGATACGTCATTATCCGAAATTTGTGCCGTCCGGGTGGGCGATCATCCCCACTATTTCACGCGCACGAGCGGCTACTCACTGCACACTGGCGGGCTGGCGGAGAAGAGATTGACATTCCGCAGTTATCTGTAATGATACCGTGCAGGCGATGAAGTGAATAGGGAAGGAGCAGAGTCATGTCCGATGCAGTCACGCGTCGTGCGGCGATGAAGACGGCACTCAAAGCGGGCGCGTATGCCGTGCCGATACTCATCACCGTGGCAGTCCCCGCCGGTGTTGCCGCCCTCTCCCCCTCACTGCCAATGGCGGACCTGTTTGTCAGAAAGACGGTCGATAACCCGGCGCCATTCCCGTTCACGAATGTCACGTTTACCGTCTCCGTGTCAAACAACGGTCCCAACGACGCGACTGGCGTCACCGTACTCGACAAACTGCCTGCCGGTCTGACTTTTGTCAGCGCCACTCCTGCGGCAGCCTACAATACCACGACGGGAATCTGGACAGTCGGGGCGCTGCCGAATTCAGGGAGCGCAACGCTGCTGATCGTGACGACGGTCACTCAGGCAGCCTCCCCCAGCGCCACCAATCTGGCGAGTGTGAGCCACAGTGATCAAGGGGACCCGAATCCGAGTAACAACAGTGATAGCGCAACCGTCACCCCGCTTGTCATAGTAGGGAGCAACGACGATCCGGTTCCTTCCTCGGGGCCGTAGCTGTCAGTCGGCAATCGAGGGCATCGGCATCTGAAGCGGTGATGACGCCACGACCTTCACTTTTCCGACGTTTGTCCCCGGCGACGTGTAATCGGCGCGTTCATTGGTAAATGACGACGAGAGGGGTGGGGTCGAGGGCGACGATTTCGGCGGGCGTCATCAGCGGCTTGTCCTGCTTGTAGAAGAGTTTGATGCCGCCATACTGGATCAGTTCGTCGTGGATGAAGGTCGTGTAATTTCCGGACTTCGCGCCGGGCGCGCCGAATCCATCCATCACAACGACCATCTGGACATGCGGGATTGGCTTGATATTTTCCTTGTCCGGCAGCATGTCGTACCGGAACTGGTGAATCACGAGCACCTTATCGGTGATGCCGTTCTGCGTGACGATGTCGGCGAGCATCTTCGCCGCGCTGGTTACTTCTGCGGCAGTGACGCTGCCAAATTCTTCTCCCGGTATCTGGCCGTGCTTGACATGGAATTCAGGGTCAATCGCGAGATGGACATTGTCGCGCTTGAGGACCGGTGCCAGCCGCGACACTTCGTTCTCGATGCTGTCATATCCCAGTTGAATGTCAAGCAGCAACAGGCAGTCATTCTGCTTGGCGATGTCCGCATATTCCTCGATCAGCGACAGGCGCGTCCGGTTAAGAT
>JALYUS010000316.1 GCA_030853625.1 Chloroflexota bacterium | reverse complement strand
CGCTCGTCTTCTCTGTGGTCGTCGTCATTAGCGGCGCGCTGCTGCCCGTCGTGCAGCGTGGGACAGGCGAACGGCTGCTCGTGTATACGCTCGTCCTCTGGCTGTTTGTCGCCGCACTCCGCATGCGCGCCGCCGATGGGCTAGCGGAACGCCGGTAAGACCCTGTCAATAAAGAGATGCATGTCCGTCATGTCCGACCAACCGGCGAAGGAGAGCGCGAAATGGTCGAAGCCGAGCGCGTGCATCTCCTGAATACGCTCGACAAGCGCGGCGGGTTCGCCAACGAAGGGCGGGCTGTCGCTTTCCGTCTTCGATCCCGCGTGCCGCTCCGCCGCTGACCGAGATTCCGCGAGGTAGAGCGTCATCGGATAGACCTTGCGAATCGTCGCGAAATCGCGTCCGACATCGGTGCAATGCTGCTGCAAGACGGCCATTTTGTGCTGAATGACTTCCGTGCCGCGCGAGTAGGTGAGCCACCAATCGGCGTGCTCGGCGACGGCGCGGAGGAGGTATTTCTCACCGTCGCCGCCAATCATCACGGGCGGCACGGAGTCGGGCATCGGCTCGCAGTACGCGTTTGTCACCTGATAATACGTGCCGTGATAGTTGGCAGGCCGCTCGGTCCACATCGCTTTCATCACCTCGATGCCCTCGACCATCTGCGCGATGCGGACGCGGGCGGAGGGGAATTCGTAGCCGTAGGCGCGGTACTCGTCTTCGAGCCAGCCTGCGCCATAGCCCATGATGAGGCGACCGCGACTGAACGCTTGCAGGCTGGCGGCCATCTTGGCGAGCAGTGGGGGATGGCGGTACGAGTTGCCGATCACGACGGTGCCGAGCGTCTGCGTCGGATAGCGCGCCGCCAGCCACGTCAGATGCGTCCAACATTCCATGCGGAAGGTGTCGCCGCGCATGAAGTGATCGGAGATCCAGAAGGTGTCGAAGTGCTGGCTGGCAAGATCGCACACCTCATGCAGATCGCGCACATAGGTCGCGCCGTCAATCGTTTCAATGCCTCGGTCGCCACTCGGCGGGTTGTAGCCAAACTCGATCCTTCCCATCGTCATACTCCTTATCAATCGGTGGCGGCGGGCTATCGCCTGCCGCCACTATCAATTTTGCTCGTCCATCGGTGGGCGATGCTGCGCCCACGGCTGCAAGGTCTCAAAGCAGGCGGCGGCGCGCAGCACCATACTGTCCGCGTGCCACCGGCCGACGATCTGCAAGCCGACGGGCAAGCCCTCGGTGGTGAAGCCGCACGGGACGTTCGCCGCCGGGTAGCCTGTCAGATTGAAGGGATACATGAACGGCACGCGGTCGAAGATGCTCGATGCGGGGCGACCGTCAATCGCGAAGGTCCCTTCGTCCGCGCCCGGCGTACACGACCACGCGGCGACGGGCATTTGCGGCGTCAGCATCAGGTCGTAGGTGTCGAACGTCGCACGCACGGCGTTGTAGAAGACGCTGCGCTGGAGGAATGCCTGGTTCAGTTCGATGGCGCTGTAGCGGCCTGCGTTGAGCATCATCCGCATCATCGTCGGCTCGATCCAGTCGGGGCGGGCGAGGGCGCGCTCGTGGCTGCGGGTGGCGACGTTGACCTGGTAGATGATTTTGTGCCACTCGTACGGGTCGGGCCACTCGATCGTCGGCTCCTCGACCGTCGCGCCGAGGTCGGTGAAGCGTTGCGCCGCGCGTTCGGCGATGGCGCGAATTTCCGGGTCCACCGCCGCGTAGCCGAGGTCGGCGCTCCATGCGACGCGCAGGCCGGAAAGGTCGCCGTCGCACGCCGCGAGGTAGTCGTCCGGCGGCGCGTCAATCGTCAGGGGATCGCGGTGATCCGGCCCGGCCATTGCCTGGAGCATCAGCGCGCCATCGCGCACCGTGCGCGCCATCGGGCCGTTGTGCGAGCGGAGGGCGAAGTAGTCGGCGTTCGGGTAATACGGCACGCGCCCGTACGACGGCTTCATACCAAAGATGCCGCAGAGCGCGGCGGGGATACGGATCGAACCCGCGCCGTCCGAGCCGTGCGCGATTGGGCCAAGCCCCGCCGCCACCGCCGCGCCCGCGCCGCCCGACGATGCGCCGGAGGTACGCTCGGTGTTCCACGGATTGCGGCAGGGCGGGCCGAGCAGATTGTCGCACATATCCTTGTAGCCAAAGTGCGGCGTGTTCGTCTTGCCGAGGAAGACGCCGCCCGTCGCCTTCATTCGCGCCGCGACCGCGCCATCTGCGGCGGGGATGTTGTGCTCGAAGAATTTGGAACCGAAGGTCGTGCGGACGCCCGCCGTCTGTTCGAGGTCCTTGATCGAGTAGGGGATACCGTCGAGCGGGCCGCGCCGCTCGAAGCGGAGCGCGCGTCTCTCGGCGGCTTG
>JALYUS010000309.1 GCA_030853625.1 Chloroflexota bacterium | reverse complement strand
GCGGGTTATTGATGATGGCGATCTCGAAGGCGGGATCGCGCTGCAACTCGGTGAGCAGCGCGACCTTGATCGTCGTCTTGCCGTAGCCGATGTCGCCGAGGATGATCGCCAGGCCGCGCTGTAACTGAATCGCCAGTTTCAGCCGCTCGTAGCAATCCTCGTGGCCGAGCGTCTTGTAAAACATCTGCGGGTCCGGCGTGGTGCCGAACGGCTCGCGCTCCAACCCGAAGAACTTATAGTATGTCACCGCGCTTCGCCCTCCCCTCCCCGATTCAGCCGCGCCTTGATCGCCTTCAGGCCGATCCCGCGCGCCCGCCACTCGATCACTTGCCGCAGCAGCGCGAGTTCGCCGTCATCAAAGAGCAAATACCCGCTCTCGGTGCGCGCAGTCGGCCGGATGACGCCCGTGCGCAAATAGAAATCCATCGCTGTGCGCGGGACACCGGTTTCGACGCGAAGGTCGGCGGTCATGTAGAAACGGCGGAGGGGCGCGGATGGGGCCGGAGCGACCGGGAGCGGCGTTGGCTCGCCGAAGAGCGTGCGCTGCCGCGGCTCGATCCGGACCAGATTGCCCCCATCTTCGATGTGCCGCTCCCGCTCGACCATCTCGCCTTCCTTCCGTGAAACACTTCGCCGCGACCCACCGACCCTGGAACCGTCTTGTGCCGAACCGTCACACTTCGACTGATACAATCCATACGGGATTGGTATGCAGACGCAGAGTACACGTACACTCAGTCTAGCGTCCCTTTCGCCGTTTGACAACTCTGTGCTCCTGATGCGCCAGATGAGGCGATCTGTGTACTATCTGTATGCGCTGTTTGCCGCATCAGGACGCTCTGCATCGGCATTGCAGCGTGCATCGCCGGAAGAGCGCCGATGACGCGTTATTGCACGACAGGCACAGAACGTACACTCTGTGAGTGAGTAATACTCATATATCTGTGTCTGAGGGGAAGCGTTATGTCACGTTGACGTGCGACGGTCCCGGCATGCTACGGATAGGGGTAGGAGTCAATCAGCAGACCGGACGTGTCGCGGAGTGTCAGGGTCTCCGGCCCGGTGTTGTCGAGGACGCCACTGGATTGACCCCAATACCGTTTGGTGGCGCTATCCGTCCCCTTCCCGGAATAGAGCGTCACTTGCCCATCAACGGACAGCGTGAAGGCACCGAACGTGTAAAGATGGCCGCGCGTGTCACGCAGTGTCCATCCCATCATGTCGAGGGGTGTGGATGATCCATTGACGATGACCACCGTCTCGTCATTCGGGTCATTGCTCGTCGCGTCACCGGCGTACGTGACATCCACGATCAGGGCGGCGAGCGTCGGCGTCTCGGTCGGTGGGGTCGGGGTTGCCGCGATGGGCGATGCGGCGACGATGGCGGTGGCGATGGAGGCCGGTGTTGGTGGCGTCGTTGGGGTCGGTGGTGGGGTCGGTTTCGGCGTTGGCGTCGGGGGAATGGCGAGAAAGGCGCGCCAGGCGCGATATTGGAGGCCGACATTGCCTGCCTCGACGGCGAAACCGGGCGGGTTGCCGGGCGTAAAGGTCAGCGCGCGCCGCTCGAAAATCTGGATCAGGACGGCGCGCTCCTGCCCCGCGACGCGTACCGTACTCCAGTATGCCTCCGTAATTGGGAATCCGGTCGCATAGAAGGGCGAGCGGAAGAGCGGCTCAGTCGCGCCGCCATCCACGATGCCGCTACTCGTCATGAAGGTCCAGAAGACATCAGCGACGGTGTGTTTCGTCTCGGGTACGTATTGCTGTGCGGTCGCCTTCCCTGCCTGTGTAGGGTCATCAGTGACCGCTCCATCCCGCGTCACGGTCGCGGTGATCGGTGTGCCGCTGGCGAGTGCGGGGGCGTTACGGAGCGGATTGAAGGTGGCATAGGTCGGGCCTGTGAGGTCATCGAGGTCGCCTGCGACCGGGATCGCCGCCGGGTTATGCGTCTCGAAGAACGCGTCGCCAAGTTGGACATTGCCGGTGAGCATTTCCGTCGCTAATAGGCCGTTCGTGACGTAAAACGGGTCGGTTGGATCGCCGTGCGGATTGGTCAATTCCATCCTGCTTTTGTCGAAATACTGGACGAGCCGCGTGCCGCCGGGCGCGTCGCGGTACGGCTCGGTGAGGGCGCCGGTGCGCGGTTCCGGCCCCCAGATCCATGTCCGTGCGACGGCCCCACCGCTCACTGGCCCATCCGTCCGCGCCCATGTCCGCGCGAACGCGGGGTCGGCAAATGCGGCCGCATCGGTGCGATATGTCGCCCGAAACGCGCCCATCATGCCTGCCAGCAGCACAAATCCGACGATCATCCAACCCAAGACCCGCTGTCGCATCCTCGCTCCTGACAGAGCAAACCGCCCAAATGCCACGGGAAGAGAATTTAACGCAAAGAACGCAGAGAGAAATTCTTATTCTCTTCCTCTGTGTCCTCTGTGTCCTCTGCGTTCAATCTTTTGCCTCTCTCAGCATCCCTGATGGCTCAGATTCGTCGTGTACGGACACTGCCCTTCCCTATCGTACCCGATGTTGGCCCTCCCGTGAACGGTGATGGTGCGGTATGCTGCGCGGATGGAAGAATTGGCATCCGCGCCGCTTGTGCGCCGCATTCCTCTTGCCGTCTCGATTGGCAACCGGCTGATTTCCCCGGAAGTGATTGACTGCGCGTTCCGCTGGCACGGCGCGGCAGGGCTGGCAAATGGCGTCCTCGACCGGCTGGCGCCTGTGGGTTTGCCGCGCGCGGATGGCGCGGCGACGCTTGCCCGTATCCGGTCGTGGGCTGCGTGGCCGGAAGCATGGTCCGATCTCGCGGACGCGTATCTCCATGCGGCGGACAGCGCGTCTGATGCCATCGCGCATCGCGATGCCCTGCATGCTGCCGCGCTCGCCGTCCATGCCGCGCAGTTACTCGTCTACGAGCCGGTAGAGCGCAAACGCGCCCTTGCCCACCGTGCCGCCGCGCTCTATCGTCTCGTCGCGCCGCTCCGCGATCCACCGAGCGAGCGGATCGAACTGACGTTCCGAGGAGCGCGTATACCCGGCTACCTCGCGCTGCCACCGGTGGCCTCGCCATCCCATCCGGCGCCGCTTGTCCTCTTTTTCAATGGGGGCAGTACGGTCAAAGAAGAATTAGATGGCTGGCGGGAACCGTTTCTCGCCGCAGGGATGGCGACGCTCGCGCTCGACAATCCCGGCACAGGCGAGACATGGGAGGCGACGCGCTTCACGCCAAATCAGGGCGCGCTCCTGGATGACGTGCGGCGGCTCGTGGCGACCCGTCCGGCGCTCGATGGTCGGATCGCGCTGGTCGGCGTCAGCCTCGGCGGTATGCTGGCCGTCCATCTCGGGGCGGAAACGCCGGACCTCGCGGCGGTCGTGACGATCACCACGCCCTTTGAACCGGCCGAATACATCACGCGGATGCCGGTGCTGACGCAGTGGGAGGTCGTCCATGTGACGGGGTTTCCGATGGATTGCCAGCCCTACATCTGCGCGGCGATGGGCCTCGCACGCTGTGCGCCGCGTCTCCGCATGCCGCTGCTGGTGGTCGGGGCGGGCAAAGATCGCGTCGTGCCGCCCGATGAATCGCGCCGCCTCTACGATGCCACCACCCCACCGCGCGCCCTGCATTGGTATCCCCGCGCGAGCCACTGCTGCTTCTCGCACCTCGAAATGATGCTCGCAAACACCGCACGCTGGCTCCAACGAGCAACGAGCAATGAGCAATGAGCAATGAGTGGGAAATGCCCCTCCTCATTGCTCGTTGCTCATTGCTCGTTGCTCATTGCTTCCCAGAGGCGATGGCAGCCGCGACCTGATCGAGGTGCGTGCGATCGTGATTGCGCATGTCGGCCATCTGGCGCAGCGTGCGCTCGCCATACTGCGGATGGACGCCGGTGCGGGCCAGTTCGTGCGGGCGGAGGCCCTCCAGGAGCACCGTAATGAGGTCCCGTTCCCGCCTTAAAAGACTGATCGCATCGGCGCCGGTCAGCGCCTGATAGTTCGCCTCCATGACGCGGGCATCCGGTTCGTAGGCGGGGAGGGCGGGGTTTTCTTCGATCAGGATCGCATTGAACCGTTCGGTCCGGTTGAACGCGTCGAGGTCCGCGAGGTGAGAAACTACCTCCACGGCGGACCACTCCCCCTCCGCCGGGCGATGATGAAGCGTCTCCTCGCTCTCCGGCGCGAAGAGCATCGCGAAGGCCTCTGGCGCGTCGTGCAACTCCTTGATAACCGTCTCTATCTCGTCGTTCCCCATTGTTCCCGGTGCGGTCGGCGACATCTCCTGCATCTGGCGGCTCCTTTTCTGCTCGCGGTTGTCATGCATCATATGGTAGCGAATTGCGTGAGAGAAAGAAAGCCGCGCTTTCAGCGCGGTCGGTCAGGATCGGGATCGGATTCATCGGAATGTGTCGCGCGCCGGAGGCGCAAAACCATACGGAGGATTGACGCCACGAGGACATAGCCGACCAGCGCGACGCAGAGCAGGCCGAGAAAGACCAGTATGAACCGGCTCAAAAAGGCATCGAAAACGGCAGCGAAGATGAGCAACCCGAAGAAAAAGACGAGCATCGTGACAAGCGCGAAACCGCGCCAGCCCCGTTCGTCGTTCACAGCGGGAGCGCTGCGGCAAGCAGGGCGACGAGCGCCCAGAGAAGCACGATAACGGCCGCGAGGAGAAGCCAGATGAGCAGGCAACCGAGCGCGCACGCCCCGGCGATCTCGCCCGCACCGAACAGCCCCGTGCCAATCAGCGCGTCTTTGGCCACCTTGCTGGTTATCGCACCTTTGATCGAACGCATACCACTCTTCATGTGGGGAGAATACCACGGATGGGAAGTCCGAGGTTCGAGGTTCGAGGGTCAGGGTTCGGGGTTGAAGGCGGATTAGATTCTCCGAACTCCGAACTTCCCCGCGTTTGACGTGTGGGGAGCCGCCGCGTACACTGTCGTCGTCCGTACTCTCGTTGTGCAATGGTTGAGCGCGTTTCCCCTTGTCGCGATGGAAGGCCAATTGCGTCACTGGTGAGAAGCGAAACGCCGAAATCGTCGCCAGCGAGAGACATACGGTGTGGAGGGGCGGCGCACGCGCGCAGAGTAGGGAGGCACCGACAATGAGCGATGACGAGCGAACCCGGCTCGGAGGACCGCCCGGCGGACCACCCGGAGGGCAACCGGGTGGCTACGGTCAGCCACCCGGCGGTCAGAGCGGATACGGCGCGCCGCCCCCGCCGCCGGATGGCTATGGTGTGCCGCCCCCGCCGCGACCCGGCGCGTATGGCGCTCCTCCCCCGTCGCAAGGCGGGTATGGCCAACCGCCTCAACAGGGCGGCTATGGCCAGCCTCCGCCACCGCAAGGCGGATACGGCGCTCCCCCACCTCCGCAGGGTGGTTACGGACAGCCCATGCCGCCACCGACGTACGGCGCGCCGCCGCAACGACCCGGCGCCTACGGTGCGCCGCCACCCGCCGCACCGCCAGGCTACGGTCAACCACCGGGTGGATACGGCCCTCCCCCGCAACAGGGCGGCTACGGCGCGCCGCCACCGGCATATCCCGGCGGCGCGGGTGCGCGCACAGTCTCCTTCGATGGCAATGCGCTCATCGCCAGCCTGCGGCTCGGCGATCTGATTGCTGTCGGAGGGGTCGTTCTCTTTCTCATCGCAAAATACTTCAAAGAAGTCTCCGTGAAATTGACGGGTTCAGCCGGGATTCCGACACTATCGCGTGATTTGTGCGCCTCCGCAGGCGCCGGATGTAACGGGTGGCAGCGGAGTGGTAATCTCTGGGACTTCCTCGAAATCGTCCTCATCCTTGGCACGATAGCAACGCCGATCGTGATCGGCCTCAACCTTCTCCCCCAGATCCATGCGTATAAAGGGTGGATCTATACGGGGGCTGGCGCGGGTCTCGCGATTTTCACGATTATCGCGCTCCTCCTTGACAAGAGTGACGTGGGCGGTAGCAGCATCGCATATAGTTACAGCCCATCGTACGGCTTCTTTTTCCTTATTCTCTTCGGATTGGCGGTCATCGCAGGGGGGCTGATGAAGCAAGGAATTATCCCTGGTGATGACGCGGTCTCGTTCCCTGGTGGAGGCGGTCTCGCGGCCAATCGGGGTCCGCAGCCCTTCTCCAGCACCTATTACAGCGGTCAGCAGCCGCCCCAGGGCGGCTATGGGCAGCCGTCGCCACCACCACAGCAGGGTGGATACAACCAACCGCCTCCTGGTGGCTACGGCGCGCCGCCACTCCCGCCCGGTGGCTATGGCGCGCCCCCACCGCCGCAACAAGGTGGATACAGTCAACCGCCGCAGCAGGGCGGCTATGGGCAGCCACCACCGCCCCCCGGCGGATACCGTCCGCCTCCCGGTGGCCCGAGTGGCTATGGCGGGCCACCTCCGCCGCCACCGCAGCGGTAATGACGCGGCACCGACGACGAACGGCAGGGCATCCCGCCCTGCCGTTTTCCACGCGATTTGGTCAGGCAATAGCATTGCGCGGCGTGTTTGTCGCCTGTGCCATCATGCTTCTCCTGTCGGGCTGCGGAACCAAACCGACGCCGCCTACCGCGCCAGTCCACACGCATCTGGAGGACGCGGTTGCCTTTCTCCCACGGATACTGACGGCAACCGCCTGGCAGCGGTTCACCTTCAACGATTGGGCGCAATTGCGGGCGCGGGCCGGACTCGGCGAGACGCCGGTCGCGGATTGGACGATGGATCCGCACGTCAAGGAATCGGCGACGCTGCAAGGATGGCTGATTCCGCCCGGTTCGGTCGCCACCGCCGCCGCACTCGCACCGCTCGGTGTTGATGCGGCAACGCTCCACTGGCAAGCGGCGCTCGACGGCCCCGATAATCAACCGGTGACGCGCCTCATCACCGCCGCCGCACGCGATGATCGCCCGAAGCAGGTCGGTGCGGCGCTCGCCTCCCTTGGCTATTCCCCGGTGGCAGCAACACCAGGCACGCAAACCAATCAATCGGTGGTCTACGCACGCGGCACCGGTGTCGCGGATACGCTACCCACGCTGCTCGATAGCAACGCGGCGGCGCTCCTGGCGACGCCTGCCGCCTTTGTCACCGTTCATGATCCGGCGCGCGTGCCGGATGCGGTCGCGGCGTCGGCGCCGAATGGCGCAAACCTCGATGCCGTGCCTGTGTTCCATGGGTTGATCGCGGGAATCAGCGACACCGAGGCGATGGTGATCTTCCACATCGGCGCTGACGGCTACCACGACGCGACCGCGCCGTCGCTCGACGCGCCTACCCTTCCCTTCGACGCCATCGGCGCGGCGCTGCATATCACGGATGCGGGCGCGCAGTACGCGACGCTCGCTTTCCACGTCATGGCGCTCCCCGGTGGGCGGTTGCCGGAAGGGATGGCGGAATGGTGGGCAACGCGCTTCGGCCTCGATCAGCCGGACCCCCGCGCCGCATACCTCGAAGCGTTCGGCAACGATGGCTGGCTCTTCGCCCGCTACCGTATTCTTGCCCCCGATGAGCGGCACGGCGATCTGCCACCCGGCGAACTCCCTTTCTGGCAAAGCGTCACGACATGGCAGCCCATCCATCAACGCTGGGCAAATTTCGCCCCGCACAACGCGGACCCGATCCCGCGTATCGGGACGTGAGAAGGGTATGAAATAGTCGGCGGTCGGCGTCGGCAGTCGGTAGTGGGAAGTATCGTTCGCTGCCGACTGCCGACTGCTGACCGCCGACTAAGGGTGTACGTTCTCTCCGCGCACCCGGTGTGGTAGACTCTCGCATCATTCGTACGGGACGTGAGGGCAGCGCGCCATGCTTTGAGCGCGAGTGCCGATGGAGCAGGAACAGTACGGAATAGGAGGCGCACAATGGAAGAAATGACACGGATCGAGCGCGTCCGCGCCGCAGTGAATGGCGAACCGGTGGACCGATTGCCACTCTGCTTCTGGCATCATTTCCGTCCCGGTGGTTCCGGCGCGCGGATGGCAGCGGCAACCCTGCGCTTCTTCGATCAAGAGTTCGATCTCGACATCGTCAAGATCATGCCCGATCTCCCCTACCCTTTTCCACGCCATGCAGTGCGTACGCCCGAAGACTGGGCGTTGATCGAGCCGGCCTCCCCCGATCAGGGGATGTTCGGTCAGCGGCTCGTTGCAATCCGCATGCTGCGCGAGGCGCTCGGGGCGGAGACGCCGATCATCCTGACGATCTACAATCCGATCGCGGAAATCCGCCACATCGCCGCCGATGTCGAGACGTTCGACCGCCATCTGCGCGAGCATCCCGCCGCCATCCACCACGCGCTCGGCATCATCGCGGAAAACCTGCAACGGAATATCGCCGCCGCTATCGCCGCCGGTGCGGATGGCGTCTATTACGCGCTGCAAGGAATCACGACGGACGGCCTCGGCGAGATGGGCTATCGCGAGTTCGGACGCCCCTACGACTTCATCGCTCTGCGCGGCGCGGAGAGTGGCTGGCTCAATGTCTGCCACGTCCACGGCGACCATGATTTGCTGATGGACCTCGCGATTGATTATCCCGTCCACGTCCTCAGTTGGAGTGATCGCCTGACGGGGCTTTCGCTCCGAGAGGTGCGCTTGAAGAGCGATAAATGCTTAATGGGTGGGTTGCATGAATTTGGCGCACTCGCGAAGGGTGATGAACGGGCGGTCATCGCTGAGGCGCAGGACGCGATCGCACAAACCGGTGGCCGGAAACTCATCCTCGCTAATGGGTGCTCCGTGCCGGACGAGACGCCGCACGCGCACCTCCGGCGGGCACGCACAGCGCTTGGCGATCTACGATTGCAGTAAACGTGCGATATGTACGATGGATGAAAGTCCACCCGGGTGGACGGAGGTAATCGGGTAGTCATGGGGACGATGACGGCGGAGGCCGAAACAGCGCAGATACCGACGCCGAGCCGGGCAACGCTGCTCCGCACGGTCGCCGCGCGGCGGGCTGCCCGTGATTCATCCTCCCCGGTGGCGTTCGAAGTGGATGAGGCGACGCTTATCCTACAGGCGCGCGATGGGAGCCATGAGGCATTCGGCCTGCTGTACGAGCGGCATCGCGCGACGATCGCGCGCTACGTCACCGCCCGCATCCGCGATGTGGCGGATTCCGAGGACCTCACCGAAGCAATCTTTGAGAGTGCCTGGCGGGCGATGGGCCGTTACCGGGAGCAGGGTGTCCCCTTCCTTGCCTGGCTCTATCGCCTCGCGCATAACCGCGTCGTGGACCATTACCGCGCCCTCCGGCCGACTGTCACCCTCATTCCCGAAGTACACGAGAGCATCGAGGATACCGGCGCGCCACTCGATCTCAATATTGATTCGGCGGATCTCCTCAAAGCGCTCCACGCCCTCACCGCCGATCAGCGCGATGTGATCGTCCTCCGTTTCGTCCAGGGGATGAGCGGCCGCGAAGTGGCGCAGGCGATGGACAAGCGGGAAGACGCAATCCGCGCGCTCCAGTTCCGCGCCCTCGCCACCCTGCGCCGTATCCTGGTCGGAGAAGAAGTGTAAACTGCGTAACGCCTTCTCCGTGGCCTCGTTGCGTCAATCTTCAGACAATTCATCACCGTTATGCAATCGTGGATCCGTTGTACGGACGATCGCTTTGATTGGGCTGCGAGGCCACCGCACATGTTTGCCTGTTTATTGTGGCACGTGTTATGCGCCACGCGAATCGAATGCAAGGAGGCGCCTATGTGAATAATCGAAAAGTCGGACGCATAACGCAACGCCGTAACGGAGCATGGAACCAAATGCGGACGTAGTACGGAATAGGTGAGTAGCGGCCACTGGCACGGGCCACGGGTCATAGGAGTAAAGGAGGCACACGATGGCCGACGAGACGAAGCAGGCACTGACGGAGGAAGAGTTGGCGGCGCAAGAGGGCGAGGAGTTGCCCGACCGCGAGGAAATGTCCCTTGTCAATGCGAACGTCGCGGCGCCCGTCAATCTCGCAGCAGCGCTCAACGTCCTCTCGGACAACTCAACAGCGACGGCGAATGCGACGCAGACCGCGCCAATTGAGCAGAGCACGACCTGAACAAATAGACTATGAAGGAGTGGCACAATGACTGACGAGAAGAAGCGGGCACTGACGGAGGAAGAGTTGGCAGCGCAACAGGGCGAGGAATTGCCTGATCGCGAGGAGATGTCCCTCATCAACGCGAATATTGCGGCGCCGATCAATGCCGCAGTAGCGGCCAACGTTCTCTCCGACAACTCCACAGCGACCGCGAACGCGACGCAAACGGCTCCCATCACGCAGACAAGCTAACCGAGCGCTCTTTTCCATTCGCGGAAAGAAGACAGTGACACACAGCGTGGATCGGTGATTGCCGATCCACGCTGCTTTGCATGTATATTGGGATGCAGTCGGTCGCCCCAAAGGTGGACCGTCATCACCACGCGGACCATCCACCGTCTACCATCAGCGTATGCCCATTCACCATGTCGGAGGCCGACGAGGCAAGGTAGATAATCGCACCGACGATATCCTGCGGCCTGGCAATGCGACCGGTCGGGATATGCGCGACGGTGTCGCGATAAAACTCCTCGTCCTGAAAGAGCGTTGCGTTCGTCTCACTCTCCACGAACGTTGGGCCAACACCGTTAACCCGCACTCCGTAACGCGCCCATTCGACCGCGAGCGCCCGTGTGAGATTGATTACCCCGGCTTTGCTGGCACAGTAGGCCGCGCGCCGCTCATAGCCATTGACGCCCATCTGAGAGGCAATATTGATGATCTTCCCACTCCGACGGCCGATCATTGTGCGCCCCACCGCCTGCGCCATGAAAAAGACGCCTTTCAGATTGACATCGAGGATGCGATCCCAGGTCTGCTCGGTAACGTCGAGCGCCCACTGCGGCGTATTGATCCCGGCATTGTTGACGAGAATGTCAATCCGTCCGAACTGCTCGATCGCGCGCAGGACGGTCGCGTCAATCAGATCGAGGTGGGTGACATCGAGGGGCACGACCAACGGTTCAATGCCGTAATCGCTCGCCGCAGTGCGCGCGGTCGCCTCGGCGGCAGCGAGCCGGTTCGGGAGTTCCGTTAGGATGACGCTCGCACCGGCGGCCGCCAAAGCCAGAGCGCTTGCCTGCCCAATGCCGGTACCCGTGCCGGTGATCAGTGCTACCTGCCCATCTACACGCAGGCTGGGAAATTGCATGAAATGCCTCCGCTCCACCGTGGGCATCTATCCGCGCCGTCGGCTGTTATTGCGCCTCATTCGGACGGATCATCATCGCTTCCGGCCCCCAGAGATCGCGCGTTCGATTTGTCGTTACGGTTTGCCATTCTTCGAGCATCCGCTGGATAGATGGATGGCTGTACCACGCCTCCCAGTCGTCGAGATTGGCGAATTCATAGGTCGCCACTTTGCGCGTCGGGCCCGCGATGGTCGCGTAGGCGCGGTATTCGATCACGCCGGGTACCGCGAGACTCCGCTCGATCGCGGGGACGAGCCAGCGAGCATATTCCGCACGCGTTTCGGGCGGAATATCCCACTTCAAGACATAGAGCACCATGCCTTCTCCTTGCATCTTCCACGACGCCGTGATGTTGCCAAGTTCGGTTGCCTGAATCGCGTGCCACGCACCGGGGATGCACGAGCAATGCCATGACGCCAGTGCGTGACAAATCACAACGGGAGACGGTTACACAACGGTTTTGTCATCTATCTGGCGACTCAAATTCCTGGCTAACTGGCACGCGTCTTGCTTTCCGCATCATTGCGATCATGCATGAACAGGAGGATACCGAAGTGAACGCCAGCAATGATCTCAAACATGGTATGAAGCGGGTACGCGACGCGGTAAACCAGGTAGTGCGTGAGACGGCGAAGGATGACAATGGTCAACGCCACGTCAACGTCGCACGGCGTACGAACATCAAGGTCGCGAAGAATAGCGGACACGACGGTGGCATGGCCCATGCTTCTGCGACGCAGGTAGCGCCGATCGAGCAGCATGGGACCGACGATTCGCAGTAGGGAACCGAATGCATGATCGGACGGAACCATATGTAGGACCCAACGGCATGGGCCACAGGGTCGGGAACGCAGGAGGCTATTATGGCTGACGAGAAGAAGCAGGAACTGACGGCGGAAGAACTCGCGGCGCAGGGCGGCGAAGAAATGCCCGACCGCGAGGAGATGAGCCTGTTGAACCTGAACGTGGCCGCCCCGGTCAATGCCGCGGTGGCGGCGAACGTGCTGTCGGACAACGCGACGGCGACCGCAAATGCGACGCAGACGGCTCCGATTACGCAGACTACCACCTGATCATCCTCGCAGGAGTTCCTGGATGACCCATGATGGGCCGTATCATCGAAAGGAATGTGACATGACCGAGAAAGAGAAGAAGGAACTGACGGCGGACGAGATCGAAAATCAGGGCGGTGAACCGTTGCCCGACCGTGAAGAGATGAGCCTTATCAATGCGAATCTCGCGGTACCGGTGAATGCGGCTGTCGCGGCAAATGTGCTTTCCGATGGCTCGACTGCCGAGGCGAATGCGTTGCAGCAGACGCCGATCAATCAGTCAACAACGTAACGTTTTGGGTTGCTGGGGAGACGATTGGGATTGCTGATTGCCTCCCTGGCTACGCGGCCCACTGATCGTGCGATGAAGGAGCAGGCCGTGAGTACGAAAGAGAAGAAAGAGCTGACGGCGAGAGATCTCGAAGCGCAGCAGGCTATGGTACTCCCGGACCGCGAAGAAATGTCCATCATCAACCCCAATACCGCGCTCCCGTGGCCCCCCTCGACCTCACCGCCAGGGATCGCCGACAGCCCGACGCCGGGCCTCGCGCCGCCCCCGCCGCCCGCCCTCTCCTAACGTCGCGCTGTTGATGGCGAACGCGGAAGAGAAAAGAGGCAAATGCGACGCGGGTCAGAAAGAATCGGCCCGCGTCGTATGATCCTGATAAGGAGGAGCGGTGGAATGGTCCGGACAACTCCACAGACTGCCACAACAACGGAGTCACAGGATGGCGCCGCACCTGCGGACGGTCATCGAGGCGCACCGGATAGTATATCTTCCGTCTCCCCGCCTCAACGCGACCGGGAGGCTGCGACCGCTGATGTACCGGAGCGCCCCGCGCTTGCCCCGAACGTCGTGATGAGTGGCGAGATGGAGGAGAGCGGATTCGCGGAGCCGCAGTGGATGGTGCAGCGGAACGGTCAGTTCATCCATCTCACCGAACTCCTCTATCACGTCGCCGAGCAGATTGACGGGCAACG
>JALYUS010000295.1 GCA_030853625.1 Chloroflexota bacterium | reverse complement strand
CAGTTCCGCCTCTTCCTCCACGCGGCAGCCTATTGGCTGCTGGACACCCTGCGTCACAAACTGGTCGCGGCAGGCATCGCGCGGATGACGTTGGAGACGGTGCGGCTGCGGGTGGTGAAGATCGGCGGGCGGGTGCGCCAATGGGCGGAGGTCGTCAACCTCCATCTCGCCTCCAGCCATCCCGGTCAGGCACTCTGGCACCTGCTTGCCGCCGCCTTCCCACCTTTATGAATAATGCAGGCTAACCCCCGGCCCCTTCCCACGAGGAATGGGAACGGACTTTCGCGAGATCATGATGTTACGGGAACACCTCGGTATCGCGATGAGTCACCCTTCCCACGCCGAGGAACGGCAGGGGCCGGGGGTTAGGTCCTGCGCGCGGGCTTGCCGCGTGTGCATCACTGCGGTACGCTGTCACGGTAGAACGTACGTTCACATACGATAACGGAGACGATGTGCCGCGATGATCGAGACCGATGATGAGATAGGAGAACAGGCAGACGAGACGGCGACCGGAGCGGCGGAGGGCGATCAGTATGCCTGGCTCCGACAACGAACGTTCGTCTATTTGCGCGCGCAGGGCGGGGCGGCACACGAGGACGCCGTCATTCGGCACGTCTTCGGCTCCGGCGGGCCGCCTGCCTTGTGGCGGACGCTGATCCGTGCCGTGCTCGATGAACCGGCAACCTTTCGCCTGCGAGCCGATATGCATTGGGCGCTCGTCGAAGAGACGACTGCCCCGGTGACCGTGGGTGATCTCGCGGGCACCGGCGAATATATCGTCCTCGATACCGAGACAACGGGCCTGCGACCGTTCAAGCAGCGGCTGATCGAAGTCTGCGCCCTGAAAATCCGTGAAGGCGCGATCATTGACATCTTCACGACACTGCTCAACCCGGAAAAGCGGCTACCCAGTTTCATCACCGAACTGACGGGCATCACCGAGGAGATGGTGCAGCACGCACCCCGGTTCGCTGCCGTTGCCGATAGCCTGCTGCGCTTCATCGGCGAGCGGCTGGTGATCGGGCATAACATCCGCTTCGACATCTCATTCGTCAATGCGGAGTTATCGCGGGTCGGCAAGCCGCCGCTCGTCAATCCGCGTCTCGATACGCTGTCGCTTGCCGTGCGCCTGCTGCCGGGCTTGAAGAAACCGAACCTCGAACGGATGGCCACGACGCTCGGCGTGCCGATCACGCATCGGCATCGCGCGGAGGGCGACGCGCGCCTGACCGCTGAGGCCCTCCATCGCCTCTTGCCGCTGGCGAAGCAGGCGGGGCTGCCAACGCTGGAAGCGATGCAGGCGCTCTCGATCCCGGCGACCGCCGAACCGCACGGCAACGCGAGCGGCGTCGAAGCGGTCGGCAGCGGCAAGGCGTACCTCGACCGCGCGTGGTTGCGGACGGTGCCGCACGCACCGGGCATCTACCGGATGCTCGATGAAGATGGTCACGTGATTTACGTCGGCAAGGCAAAAAATCTGCACGACCGCGTCGCGTCATACTATTCGCAACACCTGGGGCTGACGCGCAAGATGGACGGCCTGCTCGAAGCAGTGGCGCGCATCGAGGTGGAGGTGGTCGGGAGCGAGTTGGAGGCGCTGCTGCTCGAATCGCGGATGATCCACCGCCATCAGCCGCGCTACAACCGGGCGATGAAGAATCACGCGCTCTACCCGTACATCAAGATCGAGATAGAGAAACCGTGGCCGCGCATCCGCCTCGCGCGGACGCTCAAAGACGATGGCGCGCGCTACTTTGGCCCCTTTCGCTCCCGTAGCGCCGCCGAGCGCACCGTCAATGTGCTCGCGGAGGTGCTGCCGCTCGTCACCTGCACGCGCGGCTTTTCCAATCCGAAGAAGTGGGGGAATCCGTGCCCGCGCCTCGGTATGGGTAAATGCCTCGGCCCGTGCGTCGGGCAGGGCGACCCGGCGGAATATTTCACCTTCATTGACGACGCAGTCGCCTTCCTCGAAGGGCGGAGCGACGGCATCCGCAACCGGCTCCAGGCGAAACTGGAGACAGCGGCGGAGCGATTGGACTTCGAGGATGCGGCAC
>JALYUS010000294.1 GCA_030853625.1 Chloroflexota bacterium | reverse complement strand
CCCTCAATCAGTTCAACCAGAAAGTCCAGGACGCCTACGCGGGAGCAACGACGGACGCCCAACGGCAGGCGGTGCTGCTCCAATCCCTGATCCTCCTGCAACAGATCATCGCCCAGCAGAATAACGATCTGCTCCTGATTTATCAGGACTTAAATCCTTGATCTTAGGGAGCATCGTTGCCATCTCTGACATGCCATGCGTGGAAGTGGTTGGTGTGATATAACGAACGAGTAAGGATGCACGTACAGGACAAGCGTTCTGCGAGAGAGGTACGGAGATGATCGAGCGTCACGCGCAGATGCGGGTAGCCGAATTCTTCGCTGGTATTGGTCTCGTTCGTATGGCAATAGAGGAGCAAGGCTTCAACGTCGTATGGGCCAATGACATCGAACCGGCAAAACTTTCTCTCTACGAGCGGAATTTCGATGCGGGAGACTTTGTCCTCGACGACATCCGCAACATTCATGGCGCCGATATACCCGATATTGATCTTGCAACGGCATCGTTCCCCTGCACCGATCTTTCACTTGCGGGCAACCGTGTAGGATTGCGAGGCGAACAATCGGGCTTGTTTTGGGAATTTGCCCGCGTGTTGCGCGAAATGCGCGAGCGACGACCATATGCAATTATGCTAGAGAATGTTCCTTCATTCGCTACGTCGCATGGAGGGCGTGATCTCCGACTCGCGCTTCAACGACTGAACCGCCTTGGATACTGGTGTGACCTCCTCGTCATTGATGCACGGCATTTCGTTCCGCAGAGTCGTCCTCGTCTTTTCATCGTTGGTTCGCGTGATCCACTAACATCGCCGGGATTCTGGGAACCGTCATCGCTCAGACCGCCATGGATTAGGCGTTTTGTTCAACGTCACCCCGAACTCCGATTACACGCTCTACCGCTTTCTCTTGATGCTTCATATGGTGGCACACTTGCAGATATTGTCCAGCGTCTTCCCGCCAGTGATGACCGGTGGTGGAATACTGAACGCCAATGGCGATTCGTTCAGGAATTATCGCCGCTTCAACTTACGCGCCTCAACACGCTCCGTGCGGGGCGGCAATTGTCATGGGCGACCGCGTATCGCCGGACGCGGGACGGTAAACCCGCCTGGGAAATCCGCGCGGATGCGATAAGCGGCTGCCTCCGTACTGCTCGCGGTGGTTCCAGTAAGCAAGCCTTAGTAGAGGCGGGTGAGGGGCAAGTGCGTGTTCGCTGGATGACGGCATTGGAATACGCAGGATTACAGGGGGCTGCGTCGTACAATTGTGAAGGTGTTCCAGATAACCGAATACTCTTCGGTTTTGGGGATGCCGTATGTGTCCCTGCCGTTTCCTGGCTTGCCCGCCAGTATCTCAGACCGCTTCTCAGGGGAGAACATACCGCCATGCGACGTGCGCATGATAGGGAGTTGGTTCGTGTCTAGCCGCGCACGGCGCGGCACACGTGGAGTGCCCGACGAAATAGCGCAAATCAGGCGCGAACTTGAGCGATTCCTGAATGCTGAAGATCAAGACGGCCACAAGCCCAATAACGCGAAGTGCGGCGTCTACGTCTTTTATGACTATGACGGTGAACCGATCTATGTGGGTCAGACGGCAGAACGGCTGCGCGTTCGGATTCGTCGGCACTTGACCAATCAGCGTACCGATGCCGTCGCGATGAATGTCCTTGATCCGTTTGAAGTAGCAGATGTCGAGGTCTATCCATTCTATGATCTCGAGCAGCCACGTCCCAATGAGACAGCGGCAGAATATAGCGCCCGTGTGAAAGGGACGCTCGGTGCAGCGGAGTATATGGTCTTTCAGGAAGTGCTGCGAAATTCGGCGCTCGGAGCGGTACTCAACGAAGCCGACATCCCTGAACACGATGCTATTGTCCTGCCGGAGTCGTTCAGAGGGCGGATAATCCCGCCGGACCTCTATGAGCGGCGCAAGCATCCCGACGTGCGGATTGCCCGTCGCGCCAGTACAGTCGCTAATCTTGCGCGCGTGATTAGCGAGCGGGATGTCTCACGCGGTTTACGGCGGACCCTTCTCACGCAGGCGCGTCGGCTGGAATTGCTTGCTCGTCAGCGGCTTGCTGAAGTTACTGAGACATTTCCTGTTGAGGAGGCTGGTGAAGAGACAGGAGAGACAGAAAAACGCTGATTCGTGAGTCTTTCTGTGAGAAGATCGGCGAGATTCTTCGCGCTATCAATTTCGCATTCCCAGACTGTCACGACATACCAACCGGCGACTTCGAGGGCAAGGCGGTTCGCGTAGTCTCGTTCGACGTTCCGTGACAACTTCTTTTGCCAATACGCCGTATTGCTTGTTGGGCGCTCCGCACGCTCACACGCTTCATGTTGATGCCAGAAACAACCGTGAACGAAGAGAACCGTCCGATAACGCGGAAGGGTAATGTCCGGCTTGCCGGGGAGGTCGCCACGGTGCAAACGAAATCGGTAGCCCATTGCATGCAACGTGCGTCGCACGCGCATCTCCGGCTTGGTGTCGCGGGATTTGACACTACGCATGACTCGACTTCGGGTTTGTGTATCGTACACGTCAGGCATTGGCTATATCCGTTACTCAATCGCGCACGAAGACCGCGTCGCAGTGGGCGCAGTACCAGGTGTGATTCCATCTTTCCATGCGCTTCTCGTGGGCGGCGTGTGCTTCCGCGTTCGTGGCGGCGGTGTCTACGCGCATGCGCCAGTACCAGAGGGCGAGCAGCAGCGTCAGGCCACCGGCAACGAGCAGATTGGACGAGAAGCCGAACGTTGTGAAATCGCGCCGCACGAAGACGCCGATGTCCATAAACAGCACGACCGCCAGCCCAAGCGCGAGACCGATGTTGATGTCCCGCGCGCGGGTTTCTCCATAGATCGGGCGTATCAATTTGTCCGCGAGAGCAGGCGATACGGATGCATGCTCGGTTGGCTGGGCGAGCGAGCGCCCGCAATAGGGGCACGAATGGGTCGGTACGTTTTCCATGCCGATGACCTGTCTTACTCCGTGATTGAACGAAAAACCTTGTACAACGCTGCCTTCTCCTCGAAGCCGATCCCCGGCGCCTCGGACGGTCGTACATACCCCGCTTCGACCGGGATCGTGTCCGCGAAGCCGCCGAATGGCTGGAAGACGCCCGGATACGACTCATTACCGCCCAAGCCCAACCCCGCGGCGAGATTGAGCGCCATCTGGTGGCCGCCGTGCGGGATCACCCGTCGCGCCGACCAGCCATATTCCTGCAACTGCGCCAGCGTGCGCAGGTATTCCACGAGGCCGTAACTGAGGACGGGATCGAACTGCAAGACATCGCGGTCGGGCCGCATGCCGCCGTAGCGCAGCAGGTTGCGCGCGTCCGGCATCGAGAAGAGATTTTCACCCGTCGCCAGTGGCGGCGTGTACGCCCGACCCAGCGCCGCCTGAATCTCATAATCGAGTGGGTCGCCCGCTTCCTCGTACCAGCGCAACTGATAGGGTGCGAGCGCGTCCGCGTAGGTGCATGCGGTCGGCAGGTCGAACCGACCATTGGCGTCCACCGCCAGCGACGATCCCTCCCCGACGACCGCCAGCACCGCCTCGATCCGCTCCAGGTCCTCTTTCAGCGACGCGCCGCCGATCTTCATCTTAACGACGGTGTAGCCGAGATCGAGATAGCCACGCATCTCGTCCTGCAAGGCGCGGAGGTTCTTGTCCGGCTGATAGTAGCCGCCCGCCGCATAGACAAAGACTTTCTCATCCACCATTCCGCCCCGGTAACGGTCGGCGAGCACGCGATAGAGGGGTTTGTCTTCGATCTTGGCGACGGTATCCCAGACCGCCATGTCCACTGTCCCGACGGCGACGGCTCGCTCGCCATGCCCCCCTGGCTTCTCACCCGTCATCATCGTCTGCCAGATACGATGCGGATCGAGATTATCCCCAGCGTCGGTGACGAGCGATTCCGGCACGGCCCGTTCGAGGCGTGGGAGAAAGCGCTCCCTCAGCAGCCCCGTCGCGGCGTACCGCCCATTCGAGTTGAACCCATAGCCGATCACCGGCGTGCCGTGCCGCACCACGTCCGTGACAATAGCGACTACGGAGGTCGTCATCTCGCTGAAGTTCACGTACGCATTGCGGATATCCGACTGCATCGAGGCGGTCGTCGCGTGGATGTGAAGAATCCGTACCATCGTCCGCTCCTTGATGCACCGCCGCGATTGCAGGCCCATGGTAGCCCTCGCTTATGCTACCCCGAACGACGATTGTCGCGCCACCTGATTCACCCTGTCCTTTGTCTCGTCTTCAACAGGGAAAATCTGGCAAATTCTAGGTAAATCGCGCACGAGACTTTGACGCGCCCGCGAAGCCGTTCTACGCTTCGCAGCGAGGGGGCAACGGCGCCCCATCGTAAAGGGAAGCACGATGCTGGTGCGCCTGTTTCTGCCACACGAATTGCACGTTTTCGCCGCGTTCTTCGTTCTCCGCCATCGCCGGAGGGCACGATGAGTGACCGTACGGCACGTCTGATACGCGTCGGCACCCGTGGGAGCGCGCTCGCGCTTGCACAGACGGCGCTGGCGATTGCGGCCCTGAACGCCGTTGACCCCGAGGCCACCTATGAAGCGACGATTATTCGCACCGAGGGCGACCGCGATAAGACGACGCCGCTCACCGTTCTCGGCGGGCAGGGTGTCTTTACCGTCGCGTTGCAGGACGCGCTGCTGCGCGGTGCGGTGGACATGGCCGTCCACAGCGCGAAGGACTTGCCACCCACGACACCGGACGGCCTCGTGTTCGCTGCATTCCTGAAACGCGCCGATCCGCGCGATGTTTTCATCTCCCGCCACGGTGTTGGGTTGGCGGCGCTGCCATCCGGCGCGTGCGTCGGGACGAGCAGCCACCGTCGCGCGGTACAGGCGCGGGCGATCAATCCACAGATCGAAGTCATCGAACTGCGCGGCAATCTCGACACGCGGCTGCGCAAGTCCACCGAACCGGCGTACGACGGCATCATCGTCGCGGCGGCGGGGCTGGACCGGATGGGATGGCAGGAGCGCATCACCGAGTATTTGCCGGTGGAACGCTTCGTGCCGTCGCCGGGGCAGGGAGCCATCGGCATCGAGTGTCGCGCGGACGATGCGGCGCTGCGTGCAATGCTCGCCCGGATTGACGACCGACCGACACGGATCGCGGTGACGGCGGAGCGGGCACTGCTCGTCGCGGCGGGGGCGGGATGCACGATGCCGCTGGCGGGCTACGCCGAACTGCATGACGACGCGTTGCGCCTCTGGGGCATGACGGCGGATATGAACGACACCAATGCCCGCTGGATCGCCCAGACCGCTCCCGCCGCTGATCCGTTCGCCGCCGGGTGGCAACTCGCCGAAGCGCTCGGCCTGACAACCGGGATGCGGGCATGAACGCGTCCGGGATGCCGCTACGCGGATTGCAGATCGTCGTGACGCGGCCGGAAGGGCAGGCAGCAACGCTCATCGCGCGGCTCGAAATGCTCGGCGCAACCGTTCTTCACGCGCCGACGATCCGCATTGGCGATCCGCCCTCCTTCACCGCGCTCGATGCCGCGCTCCGGCATTTGCCATCATACGACTGGATCGTCTGGACGAGTGCGAATGGCGTGGCGCGGACCTTCGCGCGGCTGGAAGCGCTCGGCCTTGATCCCGGCTTGGTGCGCTCGTGCCATCTGGCCGTCATCGGCGACGCGACGGCGCGGGCGCTCGCGTCGTTCGGCCACAAGGCAGATCTCGTCCCGCCGCAGGCCGTCGCGGAGTCGTTGCGAGACACGCTGATCGCGGCGGGTGTCGGCGCGGGATCGCGACTGCTCGTGCCGCAACCCGTCACATCGCGCGATCTACTCGCGACCGGGCTTCGGGCAGCCGGTGCGGTCGTGGATGTCGCGCCCGCGTATCAGACCGAATTGAATGCGGACGCAGCAGCGAATCTGCGACAGTGGCTGGCGGCGGGCCGGATTGATTGCGCGCTCGTCACCAGCCCAAGCACCGTGCGCGGCCTGCTTGCCCTGCTCAATGGCGATCTGGAAGCGCTGCGCCGCATTCCACTCGCCTGCATCGGCCCGGTGACGGCAGACGCGGTGCGCACGCTCGGCATTGAACCGGCGCTCGTCGCCACCGAACACACGAACGACGGCCTGATTGCCGCCCTGATGAATCACCGGACAGGAGTGCGTGTATGAACGACCCGTTTGCGATCGCCGTGCCGCCCTTTCAGCGTTTCCGCCGCCTCCGGCAGACACCGTCGCTCCGCCGCCTCGTGCAGGAGACGCGGCTCCATCCGGCCGACTTCATCCTGCCCCTCTTCGTCACGCACGGCTTCGATGTGCGCGCGGAGATCGGCGCGATGCCCGGCGTCTATCATCTCTCGGTGGATCGCCTGCCGCACGCCGTCGAGGAAGCGGTGGCTGCGGGCGTGACGAGCGTGCTGCTCTTCGGCTTGCCTGAGATGAAAGACCCCGGCGCATCCGAGGCGTTTGCGGCGGATGGTATCGTGCAGCAGGCGGTGCGCCGAATCAAGGCAGACTTCCCGGCGGTTGTCGTCATCACCGATGTCTGTCTCTGCGCGTACACCGATCACGGTCACTGTGGCCTGCTCACCGCGGCTGGCACGATTGATAACGACACGACCCTTCCGGTGCTGGCGCGCGTCGCTCTCTCGCATGCCGAGGCGGGGGCGGACATCGTCGCGCCATCGGACATGATGGATGGCCGGATCGCCGCCATTCGCGCCACGCTGGACGCGCGCGGCTTTGCCGAGACACCGATCATGGCATATTCAGCGAAGTTCGCTTCCGCCTTCTACGGCCCCTTCCGTGAGGCGGCGCATTCCGCCCCCTCGCACGGCGACCGCCGCTCGCATCAAATGGACCCGGCGAACGGACGCGAAGCGCTGCGCGAGATCGCGGCGGACATCGCCGAGGGTGCGGACATGGTAATGGTCAAGCCGGCGATGCCGTATTTGGATGTGCTGGCGCAGGCGCGCGCCGCCTTCGATCTGCCGATCACCGCCTATCAGGTGAGCGGCGAGTATTCCATGCTGAAAAATGCCGCGCACAATGGCCTGCTCGATGAACGCCGGGCGATGCTCGAAGCGCTAACCAGTATCAAACGCGCCGGCGCCGACAGCATCATCACCTACGCGGCCGTAGACGCCGCCCGCTGGCTGGCCGAGGAATGGGGCAGCGCTCTCCGTGCCCTCCCTACCCCCGCCACCGTCGCGGACTGAGGCGAAACCGATTGAACCGCAGAGACGCAGAGAGCGCAGAGGAATACAGAGAAGAAAGAGGCTTGGGCTATGAAGACATGAAGGACACGAAGAAGAACGAAGGAAGAGGATCTCTTCGTTTCTCCCTTCCCTCTCTGCGCTCTTTATGTCTTGTATGTAGGAGGCTGGCGTAGAATGCTCCACGCAAGCCCGCGCACCGTGAGCCTGTTCCGCGTCCAGACCTGCGAGGTCGTCGCAGAGATCAAGCCCGCGCGGGTGCG
>JALYUS010000290.1 GCA_030853625.1 Chloroflexota bacterium | reverse complement strand
CTAGACTGCGATGCGTGGACGATGAAAGGAGAGGCCGCGTTGGAAAACCGCCAGATTGCCGCCGCGCTGCGGGAACTCGCCGACCTGCTGGAGATTGCGGGGGAGGATCGCTTCCGCGTCTCCGCCTATCGCCGCGCCAGTGAGACGATCCGCCACGAAGCCCGCCCGCTCGCGGCGCTGGCGGCGCGCCATCAACTCCAGTCCCTACCGGGGATTGGCCCGGCCATCGGCGCTGAAATCACCGAGATGCTGACGACCGGTGGCTTTGCCCATCTGGAAGCGATGCGCGCCGCATTCCCTGCGGTCGTCATCGCCCTGATGCGGGTTCCCGGTATCGGTCCGAAGACGGCGGCGACGCTCCATGCGCGCTTCAATCTGCCGGACCTTGCGGCCTATGAACAGGCGTTTCAGTCCGGGGCGCTCACAACGATCAAAGGGATCGGCCCGCATCGCGAAGCGGAAATCCTCAGCGGGCTGCACGCGCGGATCGCCAATGCCGGGCGCATTCTGCTCGGTACCGGAATCGGCATCGCCGCCCAACTGATCGCGGATTTCCATGCCCGGTTGCCGGATGTGCCGCTCGTCCCGATCGGCAGCCTGCGACGATGGGTGCCGACGCTCGGCGACGTTGGTCTGCTCGCCGCGACGGACGCGCCCGACGCGGCGCTCGATCTCTTCGCCACCCTCCCTGATGTCTTAGCGGTCGTGCGCCGGGACGCCGACACGATCCGCGTCCGGCTGATTGATGGCGCGGAGGCGGCGTGCATCACGCGACCCGCCGCGACCGCTGGCGGCGCGCTCCTCTGGCTGACGGGAAATACGACCATCGGCGATCAACCAGGCTTCCAGGAAGCGCTGGCGGCATACACCGAGGCACGCGGCTTCACATTGGATAGTTCCGGCCTGCGACGAGGTGGCCAGATGATCGAAGGCGACGAAAGCCGGGCATTCGCGGCGCTCGGCCTCCCCTTCATCCCGCCCGAACTCCGCGAAGGCGGAGAGGCGCTGGAAACGATCATCCGCTCCGGCGTGCCGCGCCTCGTCACCCTTGATGACATCCGGGGTGATCTGCATACCCATTCGGTCTGGAGCGACGGCACCGGCACAATCACGGAGATGGTCGCGGCGGCGGACGAGCGTGGCTATACTTACTATGGCATCAGCGATCATTCGTACTCGCTGCGCATCGCCAATGGCCTCGATCCGGAGCGGTTACGTCAGCAGCGGGCGGAAGTGGACGCATTGCATTCCAGCCTGACCGTCTTGTGCGCCTGCGAGACGGAGGTGCATAGCGACGGTCATCTCGACCTTGATGACACGGTGCTTGCGACGCTCGATTACGCCATCGCCTCCGTTCACAGCGGCCAGCGCGGCGACCGCGAAACCGTCACCCGCCGCACCCTCGCCGCGATCAGTAATCCCTACATAGACATCATCGCCCACCCCACCGGCCGGATGCCACTGCATCGCGAGCCGATGGACCTCGACCTCGACGCCGTGATTGAGGCGGCTGTGCGCACGGAGACCTCACTGGAGATCAACGCCGATTTCCACCGGCTCGACCTCGACGCGCCCCACGCGCAACACGCCGCCGACGCCGGTGTCATCATCACGATCAACAGCGACGCGCACAGCCCGGCCGGCCTCAACAACATGCGCTTCGGCGTGATGGCCGCACGGCGCGCCTGGCTCAGGCCGGAGCAAATCCTCAACTGTTGGCCCGTCGAGGAAATCCTCGCCCGTCGCGCCCGCCGGATCGCCGGGAATCAGATAGCCGCCAAGACGCCAGGTAAGGGATCAAACGCAGAGGTCGCAGAGGTCGCAGAGCGCGCAGACGAGAGAAAATAAAGGATTCCTGCTCTGTGTTCTCCGCGACCTCTGCGCGCTCTGCGTTCATTCCCCGCTCTGTGGCGTCCTGGCGGTTTTGAACCGGGAATTAGTCCGCGCTGAACGCTTCGAGCGTCGGCGCGGGCGCATGGGTTATGACATCGAGGCGGACGGCATTGCTGCCAACGAGCGCCCGCGCCGCCGCAGTAAGGCTCCCGTCAGCGTCAACGCGCAGTCGCGGAAGCAGTTTTTTCCCCCGGCAATGCAGCCAGACGCGGTCATCGCCGGGAAACGCCTTCAGCAGTTCGTAGAGGCGGTGAGGAAACTCGTCCTCGTACTCCGGCGGCAGCCAGATATGGAACCAGCGCTCCTCGCGCGGTTCTTCGTGGACGGGAGCGGGATCGGCGCACTGCCGCACCGCCTCGACGATCAGTTGCATCTGCTCGCCACGGAAATCCACACGCGCATCCACCTCGATGACAACATCCGGGATCAGGGCGTCTTTGCATCGCTCATACGCTTCGGAGAAGGCGATCAGATCGAGCGAGACACCGTCCACGCCTTCGAGCGTGGCCCGGAGCATCATCGTCCCTTTCTTGGTGAGCATCGCGCGCGGCTCGATCAAGAGACCGATCATCGTCACCCGCTGCCCGGCCATTGCCTCGTCAATCGTGCCGAGATTGACGATCTGCTTGCCGCGCACGCGCGCCGCGACCGCCGTCAGGGGGTGTTCCGACAGATAGATGCCGAGCAGTTCCTTCTCATGTACCAGTTGCTCCTTGACCGACCAATCCGGCACGTCCGGCAGCGGCACATCAAGGATGTCCGTCGCACCGGGGATTGCCGCCCCGAACAGCCCAAATTGGCCCGCCGCCGCCGCCTTGCGGGTCGCCTGCGCCGCCGCCATCGCGCTCTCGATTGCCAGCGTCAATTGCTGGCCGTTTCCCAGATCGCGCATCGCGCCGACTTTAATCAGGCACTCCACGGCGCGCCGGTTGACCTGCCCGCCGACGCTCGCACAGAACTGCGCCAACCCAACAAACGTCTCGCCCGATTGCGCTCCACGTGCGGCGATGATCCCGTCCACGACGCCAACGCCGACATTCTTGATCGCGCTGAGACCGATGCGCACGGCGCGCTCCGGCTCGCCATCGTCGCGCGTCCCGCCCGTCTCCTCGACACTGAAATCCCGCTCGCTGCGGTTGACATCCGGCGGCAGCACGGCGATCTTCATCCGCCGGCATTCCGCGATCAACTGAACGACCCGCGTCGTGTCCCCCTGCTCGCTCGTCAGGATGGCGGCGAGGAATTCGGCGGGATAGTGCGCCTTGAGCCAGGCGCACCAGTACCCGATCAGACCGTAGCAGGTCGAGTGCGCCTTGTTGAAGCCGTAGCCGGAGAATTTCTCCAGTTCCTCGAAGAGCGGCTCGGCGGTCTTCTTCGCGATGCCCTTCTTCGCACACCCTTGCACGAAGCGATCGCGATGTTTCGCCATTTCGGCGGGCAGTTTCTTGCCCATCGCCTTGCGTAGGCTGTCCGCCTCGGCGAGTGAGTAGTTCGCGAGCACCCGCGCGATCTGCATTACCTGTTCCTGGAAGAGCGCGAATCCGTACGTCTCGCTCAGGACCGGTTCAAGATCGGGGTGCGCGTAGGTCACTTCCTCGCGACCTTCCTTGCGCGCGGCGAAGCGGGGGGCGTGCTCCATCGGGCCGGGCCGGGCGAGCGCGCCGACGGCGACGACTTCGGCGAAATTGCGCGGTTTGACGAGCGCGCAGATGCGCTGCCCGGTCGGCTGATCGAGTTGGAAGATGCCCATCGTCTCGCCGCGCATCAGCGGCGCATAGGCGGCCGGATCCTCCAGATCAAGCGTGTCGAGGTCAACGGTGATGCCGCGCCGCGCGAGCAATTGCAGCGCCTTCGTGAGTACCGTTAGCGTTTTCAGGCCGAGAAAGTCCATCTTCAGCAGGCCGAGTTCTTCGAGCCAGCCCATCGGGTACTGCGTCGTGACGCCCGCATTGTCACCCGTCCCAGTGCGCTGCAAGGGCACATGCTGGATGAGCGGATCGCGTGAGATGACGATCCCGGCGGCGTGTGTGGAGGCATGGCGCGACACGCCCTCCAGCTTCCGGGCCGTATCGAGCAGCCGCCGCACATTGGTATCCCGATCGTGCAGCGCTTTGAGGTCGGGCACTTGCTCCAATGCCTGACCGATGGAGACCGGATGCGCGGGCACCTGCGGAATCAACTTCGCCACCTGATCCACGTCGCCGTACGGCATGCCAAGCGCGCGCCCGACATCGCGGATCGCCGCACGCGCCGCGAGCGTCCCGAAGGTAATGATCTGCGAGACTTGCTCCACGCCGTACTTTGCCGTCACGTATTTGATGATGAGGTCGCGCCCGTCGTCTGCGAAATCAATGTCAATATCCGGCATCGAGATGCGGGACGGGTTGAGGAACCGCTCGAACAACAAGCCGTGCCGCAGCGGGTCAACCGTCGTGATGTCGAGGCTATAGGCGACGATGCTGCCCGCCGCGCTGCCACGTCCCGGCCCGACGAGCACGCCATGCTCCTTCGCGTAGCGCACGAAATCCCAGACGACGAGGAAATAAGTCGGGAACCCCATATCGTTGATGACGCTCAGTTCAAACGCCAGCCGCTCGGCCACGTCGCCCTCGACATGACCATACTTCCGCTGCGCGCCCTCGCGACAGAGATGCTCCAGATACGTTGCCGGCGTGAAGCCATCCGGCACCGCGAAATGCGGCATCAGGAAGCCGGGATTGCCGAGTTGCAGGTCGCATTGTTCGACGACGCGCATCGT
>JALYUS010000264.1 GCA_030853625.1 Chloroflexota bacterium | reverse complement strand
CGCGGGCGCTTCCAGGGGATGAGAAGGCGGTCGGCGAGATTGAGGACGAGGGTGAAGACGAGGCCGAGGAGGGCGATGGCGATCAGGCCGACGAACATGCGCGTCGTGGAGAGGGTGCTCCAACTGGACCAGATCAAGAAACCAAGCCCTTCGCTGGTGTAGGAAAACTCCGCCGCGATGACGACGAGCAGGGCCGTTGCGGCGCTGATCCGCAGGCCGCTGAAGATGGTGGGCAGTGAGCCAGGCAGCAGGACGTGGCGGAACATCTGCCACCAGTTCGCGCCGAAGTTTCGCCCCGCTTCGAGCAGGACATGGTCAATCGTCTGTACCGCGCCCATCGCGTTAATCGCCATCACCGCGAAGACGCTGATGCCGACCGTCACGGTGCGCGGCGCCTCGCCATAGCCGCCGAACGCGAGGTAGACGAGCGGCAGAATGGCGATTTTCGGCATTACCGAGAGAATCGAAATGACCGGGTCGAACATCGCGCGGATTGGCCGGATCATCCCCATCGCCAGCCCAAGCACGATCCCCGCCGCCGATCCGAC
The DNA here is from genome assembly GCA_030853625.1 of Chloroflexota bacterium. Classification (GTDB taxonomy): domain Bacteria; phylum Chloroflexota; class Chloroflexia; order Thermomicrobiales; family JALYUS01; genus JALYUS01. Next base: position 10,734 of record JALYUS010000264.1, on the reverse strand, counting down.
GGTGAATGCCCAGAGGACGCGGACGACGGTCGCGCGGATATGCGGCTGCAACTGCCCGGTGCGGAGCATCCGCCACATCTCCACGGCGATCGTCGTCGGCGTTGGCCAGAGGCGGCTATCGAGGATACCGACGGTAATGATCCCCTGCCAGAGCACGAGCAGAAAGAGCGCGAAGCCGACGGAGATCAGCATGTCCGTATTGAAGGGGAGCGCGCGCCGCCTCGCTGGCAGCGGAAGCGTCTGTGTACCGGCAATCTCCGTTGCCGCTGTTTTTTCCGCGATTCTCATGCCGTCGCCTCTTCCTGTTCCATTGCCCGCTTCACTTCCGACTTCAGGGACTGCCAGATCGCGTACGTCAGCGCGCCAAACTCCGCGCGGCTCGTCAGTTCGAGGGTGCGCGGTCGGGTGAACGGCACGGCGAAGGTCTCTTTGATTGTCCCCGGATGCGCGGTCATCAGGACAACCCGGTCGCCGAGCAGCGTCGCCTCATCGAGGCTATGCGTGATGTAGAGGACGGTCTTGCGCTGCTCCTCCCAGAGACGTAGCAACTCCTCCTGCATGACGAGTTTCGTCTGGGCATCCAGCGCGCCGAGCGGTTCGTCCATCAACAAAATATCCGGGTCGTTCGCGAAGGCGCGGGCGATGCCGACGCGCTGCCGCATCCCGCCCGACAACTGATTCGGATAGGTCTGCTCGAACTTCGTCAGGCCGACCTTCGCGAGCCAGTGCCGCGCCGTCTCGGTGCGCTCCCGCTTGCCGATGCCGCGCATTTCGAGGCCGAACGCCACATTATCGAGCGCCGTCTTCCACGGAAAGAGCGCGTACTCCTGGAAGACGACATTGTTCTGCGGCCTGCCGCCGGTCGGATCGGAATTGATCGTCAGTTCACCCGCAGTTGCGGGGAGCAGCCCGGCGACGATGCGCAGGAACGTACTCTTGCCGCAACCGCTCGGCCCGACGAGACAGACGAACTCGCCCTCGGCAACCGTCAGATCGAGATCGTGGAGCGCGGTGACGGGCCGCCCTTTGCGCCCGGCGAAGATGCACCCGATACCGCGCGCGATGATCTTCGGTCGCCGTTTCATGCGGTCCGGCGTGGCTGTCAGCCGCGTCACATCTGCCGCCATCGCGCCTGCCCTATGCCGCTGGGCCGACGGTTTTGACCGCCCTGGCCGCGAACGACGGATCGAACAGTTTGCTGATGTCCATTGCCTGCGTGTAATCAGTCCAGCCGCTCTCGCGGTAGACTTTCTCCTGATCGGTGATGCTTTCAGTCTTGATTGCCATGTTCGGATCGTAGATGAAGGGCGGCGTGGCGCGGATGACCGGTTCCGTACTGCCGGTGTACTTGACGTACGTTTGGACATTCGCGTCCGTCAGGTAATTCGCGCCCTGGATGGCGCGATAGCCCTTGAGGAGGGCGAGCGCGAACCGATTCGCTACGTCCGGTCGCTCCTTAATCAGTTTGCCGCTGTACAGAAAGGCCGTCGTCGAGTAGCCGGGTGCGAAGTCGTCCACGAGGATGGCGCCCGCGCCCTGCTGGATTGCCTGCGTCGAGAAGGGCGTGCCGATCAGCGCGGCGTCCACCGCGCCATTCGCCAGCGCCTGCACCATGTCAGGATTGGCGAGGTTGACGAACTGTACGTCCTTCCCGGTCAATCCGGCGGTCTGGAGCGCCTTGACGGCGAGGTATGCGCCCGCGCTGCCCACGCCACCGGCGACCGCGACCTTTTTTCCTTTCAGGTCAGCGAGCGTCTTCACCTGGCCACTGTCCACCAGCGCCTTGCGTATCTCGAACTTCGACGGGCCATTCGTCTGCGGCGCGATGCCTGCCGAGGCGATCACCTTGAAATCGAAGCCCTTCGCGAAGGTGTTGAAGGTCGCGGCGGAGAGACCGACCGCGCCGACATCTATCTGCCCCTGTGCGAGGAAGGCCATCACTTCCGCCCCGGAGGCTGCCTTGTCGAGACTAATGGCGATGTTCTGCTCCGTGAAGAAGCCGCGATCCATCGCGACATAGAGCGGTGCGAAAAAGAGGCCGGGTACATGGACGACTTTGACGGTGTCCGCCGGGCCGGATGGCTTCGCGGCACTGGTCGTTTGTGCTGCCGCCGCAGGCGCGGACGATGCGGCGGTCGTCCCGCTCGGCGCGGTCGTGGCAACTGCTGATGCCGTTGTCGCGGTGGAAACAACGGTTGGCCTGGCAGTGGACACACTCGCGGATGCGGCGGTCGCCCCCGGTGTCGCGGTGGCCGCAGTCGAACCACCGCACGCGGCGAGTGCGACACTGGCGAGCAGCCCGACCGCGACAAGCGCGCTGGCACGAATACGGAACATCGTCATCTCCCCCTCGTTTCCCGGATACCCATGCGAATCATTCGTACCGAACAATGTTATGGATGAAACGCCGCGCTGTCAATTGGCATGCTACGGAGCGAATCTGGCAGGCCGGATACGTTGTCCGTCGGTAGCGTCAGGTTGTAGCGATCTCGCGCGATCAGCCAGAAGGTGAGTGTGGTGAGGTGGACGCGGCGGTAGGCCGCACCGCTCTCAATGGGCAGCAGCGCATCGTATGCCGTCAGCCAATGGAGTGCATCCTCTCGATCGTCCTCGACGACCGCCAGCACGAAGCGGGCTTTCGGATAGTGTGAATCGAGGGCCGCGATGGTCTCCAGAGAAGCGGTTCGGGTAGGCGCGAGCAGTTTGCGCACGCGCGCATCATTGGCGCGGCTCGCGCCCCAGAGCGCCAGCGCGTGTTGCACGCGGTGGGCGAGCGTATTGCCTTTCTGCTGGACGACCGCATCGAGGACCTGCGCGAGGGTGTCGAGCCGTTTCGCCACGTCCCCGCCCGCGAGGTAGGCATCGGCGATCAAATCCGCATTATTGCCGACATATTCATCGGGCAGAGCCTCGTAGGAATGCACGCGGTCGTGAAGGCCGCGCTGGAAGGCGCGTTCGAGATACGCGCCGATCCGTTCGACCGGGAAACCAGCGGCGAGGTAGGCCCGCGCCGTGTCGCGGCACCGCCATGAGGTCGTCTCGTAGCGGGCGAGGTCGAAGGAGAGCATGTCGAGCGCACGGCGCGCGGCATCGAGCGCCGCCGCCTCGCGCGGGGAAGTATCGGTCACTATGCATCGCTCCAGTCGTGGATCGCGCGGTTTCACCACGGATAGCCACAGAGATTGATCGTTCCATCCAATGGCGCGGCGGCGCGGGCGGGCAGCGTCATCGGCAGATTCGTCGTGAAGGGGATCGTACCACCCGGCTGCGCGACAAGCAGTGTTCCACGAAAGCGCCGCCAGCCGAGCCGTTCGTAATACGGGACCGTCGGCGGCAGGCAAACGAGCAAAACGAACGCCACGCCGCGATCATCCGTGAAAAACGCCGATGCCGTCTGTAGCGCGGCGGCGGCGTAGCCTCGACCCCGTGCATCGGGATGCGTCTTCACCCCGCCAATGCCGCCGATCATCGTTGGCATGCCGTTAATTCCCACCTCGCGCGTCAGCATACCGACGTGCGAGACGAGGCGACCATCATCGTCCCGGACACGGATACTCCACGTTGCCGCCGCCCATGTCACGCGCGTCGGGGGCAATGTCGCGATCACGTCCGGCGTATAGACGGCGGCGGTGAGCGCGCGCAGTTCCGCGCGGTCGGCGGCTGTCAGGTCCGCGACGGGCGTCGTATCAATCCGCACGGGACGGCTCCGACTCGTACAGTGTCTCATCGTCTACGGGCAGTATGAGCAGCGTCATCTCACTGCCGGCGACGATGCCGAGCAGGAGCAGCGCGACCCCCCAGAGGATGCGCGTGCCGACCGGCGACGCCGCGTAAAACTCATATGCAGGCAGGAACGCCGCGAGATGCGCGCCAAAGCCGCCGAGCCAGTGCATCAGGAGATTGTTGCGCCCGTCCGGTTGGTTATACAGCCACTGCGGCTGGCGCAGCCAGCCTGCCGTCCAGAAAAAGCCCCACGCGCTCGTGACGCCGAGGAGCCATGCCGCGCCACGTGGATGCGCCCGTGCGGCGGTTTCCCACCACCAGGCAAGCGGGAGTGCGAGCAACGGCAGCGCCGCCGTCCAGTACCGCGCTGCCGGCCCCCACTCGCCCCACCAGACGATGTATGCGCTGATCGTCACCGCGTACGGGACGAGTACGAGCGCGATCGCAAGACCGTTCCGGGGATGCGCGCGTGCATAGAGGACGAGCGCCGCCCCAGCAAGCAGATAGACGGGCGCCACGATGAACAACCCCCATTGTCCGTCGAGCAGCGAGCCGAAAAAGCCATTGATCGTGCCGAGCGGTGCGGAAAAACCCGCATGATCCTGCCGATTTGGCACCGGATAGTGATAAAAGACGAGCGCGTAGAGTTCGAACAATCCGAGCAGCAGCGCTGCGGGCGCGATGCCGAACAATGCCGGTCGCCACGCCGGGCGGAGATGCCGCCACGCGAAGAGGATTACCAGCCCCGCGACCACCGGGACGAAGCGCGCATGCAGCCAGGGAAGGTAGCCGACGCTGAGGCCGACGAGTGCCCACTGCCACGGCGCATTGACGGGGGAAAGGAGGCGGCGCATCGCATAGATGAGCATGAGCGCGGCTGGCATCTCCGGGAAGATCAGGAAGGCATAGGTCGCCAGCGGCACGCTCACCATCAGGATCGCGGTGAGGATCAGGGCGCGATGCCGGGCGGCGACGCTCCGAGCGAGGAGATAGATATTCGCCGCGACGCCCGCCGCCATCAGGTTGTAGAGCAGCACCACGCCCGTCCGTCCGCGCAGCGCGAACGGGACGAGGATGAGCACGGGGATGCCAAGCCCATGTTTCGAGTAGAGGCCGGTTCGGAACGTCTTCGAGGCGTGTGGGGGCAGATTCGGCGAGATATTCGGCCAGCCCTGCCAGTTGCTCGGCAGCGGATAGGACGGATAAAACCGGAGCCAATCGCGCGCCGCGAAGTTGTTCGTCTCGTCAATATCATGGTCGTGGATCATCGAGTACGCGGTCATCAGGTAGAACGGTTCGTCGCCCGTCACCGGATCGAGGCGCGTCGTGATGCGCGGGATGCAGGCGGCGAAGATCAGAAAGGCGACGGCAAAGACCGCAGTCGCGATCTGGCGATCGGCCAGCGTCGCGAGACGGAATCGCGCGCGCGCCGCTGGTTGGGTGTGGACGCTCACTACGCGACGCTCCGGGTGATCGCGCGATCGTAGATCGCCGCAACGGTCTCTGTTTGCGTCGCCCAGGTCTGCTCCCGCCACGCGCGTTCCTGCGCGGCGTCGCCGAGGGCGCGCGCCCGTTCCGGGTTCGCGAGGAGTGTGACAACCGCGTTCACAAGCGCTGCCACGTCGCCCGGTGGTGTTAGCAGGCCCGTTTCATTGTGCCGAATGACGCTCGTGTTCTCGCCCACGGCGGTCGCGATGATTGCTTGCCCGGCCGCGAGCAGATCGAGCGTCTTGACCGATGATTTCGCGCGGTTAATCAGCGTATCGTCGAAGGGGAGGATCGCAACATCCGCCGCACGAATGAATGCGGGAACCGCCGCGAAGGGCACGAAACCCGCGAAGGTCGTTGCATCAGTGTATGCGGACAATGCACGCCGGACATGCGCGTCTTCGCCGTGCAAGCCGCCGCCGACGATCAGGAATCGCGCTGTCGGCATCGCCGCCCGTATCTGACCGAAAAATGCTGCGACCGTCTCGGGCGCGAATTCCACGAAGCGCGTATAAAGCAAGACGGTCGGAGCGTCGAGGCCGAGCGCCGCACGTATCTGCGCGGCGTGCCGCATGATTTCGCAGTGATCCGGCCAGACGCCGTAGCGGACAGGATCAAGGGCATTCGGGAGATAGGTGACACGTTCCGGCGGGATGCCCAACCCCCATTGCTGCGTTTCGAGCGCCCGGCTCGCGACGGTCACATGCGCGGCGCGGCGCGGCAGATGCCGTTCCTGCCATGCAAATAGGCGTCGCTGCAATGCGGAATACGGGCCGCGATCATTCCAGCCGCCAGTGCCTTCCCAGTCGTCGGTATCGAGTACAACGGGCATATTCCTGAGGAGAGGCATGACCAGGCCGGCATATCCCTTCGGCTTGAAGAGATGTACGACATCGGGCCGGGCCGTCTGAACTGCCTTCCGCAACGCGGTCACGATCCTCACCGTCTGCATCCGTGTCGGGAGCGCGATATTGACAACACGCACGCCGTGATCCTCCCACGCGCGCCCCATGTCCGCAGGGTGATCCCACGGCGGGACGATCAGCGTCACCTCATGCCCGCGCGCAACGAGTTCCCGGCCGAACGGGAGCGCCCGAAAGGTCATCGTCGCCTTTGGTTGCATCCCGAACCCGCCGAGCAGCACGATCCGCCGCCGTCTTCCGTGACGACCGGACGAAATCATTGTGGGCGAGGCAGGCGCGACCATCTCAACCATACCGGGGATGATACCACGCACGCCTATGGACGAGAGAAACCGGGAGAACCGCAAAGACGCAGAGGGCGCAAAGAAAGCGAAGAATGGAACGGAGCCAAATATTTGCTCCTTCTTCCTCTTTGTGTTCTTTGTGTCCTCTGCGTCTTTGCGGTTCTCCCCGGTTTCCGTTAGCCCGCGAGGGGGTCGTTGTTGCGGGCGAAACGTTGGCCGTTGATGTTCGGAACGACGTACGTCCCTTCCGTCGCGGGGACGCGGACGGTACCCGCCGCGACGCCGACGATGCGAATCGCGTCACCCGGCTGGAGCGCCTGCACGCGCGATGAGACCGGAAAATTGACGCGACCGGCATAGCCCCGCTGAGGCGGGACGGCGATATAGAAGGTGAGCGTCGCGCCTTCCGGTATGGGGACGGTGAGGACGATTGCGCCAACATCCACATCCACGCTTGGTCGAACGGCGAAGGTCGCAATGGCGGGCGTGCCGAACGGCCAGTTCACGTTCCGTAAGGTTCCGGGCGCTTTGGGCGTCTCGTTCGGATCGGTCGTCGGCGTCGGATAGAAGGCGGGCGTTGCCCGGGGCGCACCGGCGAACGGCGTAATCGTCGCCGTGGGCGGTGGCGCCGTTGCGGTCGGTGGGGCGATAACGGTCGCCGTCGGTGTAGCATTTGCGCACGCGATCAACGATGAGACAAGCATCCCAACAAGGGCGATGAGTGCCGCGCGCCGCATGATTGCTCCGTCCCCGCAATTGCTCCGCTGCGTGAGAGCGCCGACAACCGGACAAGGAGTGATCCCGATTGCGCGAGAATGATACCAAAGTGTTGGTGGCGGCGGGCTAAAGCCTACCACCACCGAGCAATGAACGGAAAACGCCATCGGGCCGTATGATCCCGATGGCGCGAGGCACGACAATTTCCGAGCGATCCGCCGATCGTACTAAAATCGGTTATCCACCGCGCGGATGACACCGACCAGTTTGCCCTGCACGGCGACATTCGTCGCGTCGGTGTAGATTGGCTGCATCGTGACGTTCGCGGGCTGGAGGCGGACGCGCGCGCCCTCGCGGTAGAATCGTTTGAGCGTCGTCTCGCGCTCGTTCTTGAGCCAGACCGCGACGGTGTCGCCATTGTCTGCCGTCAGTTGCGGTTTGAGGATGACGAGGTCGCCATCATTGATGAGCGCATCCACCATCGAATGACCGCGCACGCGCAGGGCGAACAAGCCAGCCGTTGCCTTCGGGAGCATGGACATCGGCATCGTCACCGACTCTGCGAACTCACCGGCGGCGTAATCCTCCGGCACTTCGATCGGTTCGCCGGCGGCGATTCGACCGACGACGGGGATGCTGACGACATTGCTCGGCTGCGCGGCGCTGAAGCCGAATAGTTCAATCCCGCGCGAAATATGCCGGTTGCGGCGGATGTAACTCCGCTCCTCCAACGCATTGAGGTTGTAATCCACGACGCTCGTGGACGAGATGTCCAGTTCCTTCTGGATCTCGCGGATCGTCGGCGGATAGGCGTTCTGATTGAGGAACGTCTCGATAAAGTCGAGGATTTGCTCCTGCCGACGAGACAGACTCTTCGCTTTTTTCAGTGCGGCGGCCATGGGTTTGATACCTCCCGGTAATCATGAGCGACGTGTATACGCACACGCCGGAGTGGCATCACCCCGGTTCTCTTCCTTCTAGTGTAAATGGAACGTCTGTTCGTGTCAAGTACACCTGTTCGCGTGAACGTACAAAAGACATAATGCGTACTTGCATGCATCGCGTACAATGGCGCGTGACGGGCGGCGCGTGCGGTCCGGGGACACATCATCTGGGAGGCAATGGCGATGGCAAGTCGTGACGGTTCCGTTCGGGTTGGGGTGCTCCATTCGCTCGTGCGGGTGGAAGAAAAACTCCTCTTCGCCGAACTGGAGAAACGCGGCGTCGCCTACACACGCATTGACGATCGTGAGGTTGCCATGCCGTTTGATAATCCCGGTACCTGGCCCTTCGATGTCGTGTTAGAGCGCTGCATTAACCACACGCGCGCCCTCCACGCGCTCCGGTTGTTGAACGCATGGGGAATCGCGACCGTCAACACGTACAGTGTCGCGGAAGTCTGTGGCAACAAACTGAATACGACAGCCGCACTCGCGGAAGCCGGGGTGCCGCAGCCGAAAGCGATTGTCGCCTTCACGCCCGCGTCGGCGCTCGCGGCGATTGAGGAGTTGGGCTACCCGGTGGTGATGAAGCCGCCGGTCGGCTCGTGGGGTCGCCTCCTGGCGAAGATCAATGACCGCGACGCGGCGGAAGCGATCCTCGAACACAAGGAAGTGCTCGGCTCGTACCACCACAGTACCTACTATATTCAGGAGTACGTGGTGAAGGGTGGGCGGGATATTCGCGCCTTCGTCGTCGGTGACGAGACGATCTGCGCCATTTACCGTGACTCGCCGCACTGGATCACCAATACGGCGCGCGGTGGCAAGGCGTCCAATTGCCCCGTCACGCCCGAACTGGCTGATCTCTGCAACCGCGCGGCGGCGGCGGTCGGCGGTGGCGTCGTGGCGATTGACGTCTTCGAGCACCCGGAGCGCGGATTACTCGTCAACGAAGTGAACTACACGATGGAGTTCCGTAATAGCATCGAGACGACCGGCGTGAACATCCCGGCGCTTGTCGTGGAGTATGTGCTCGCCGTCGGGCGAGGCGATATCACGCCGCAACTGCATATGGCGGTCGGATTGGCCGGGGAGGGGAAGGCATAAATGGCCCGCGTCTCGAAGAAATACGTGCCGCCCGGTCGCGCCAAACCGGAGCATGCCCCGGACGTTGCCGAACCAGTAGCCGAAGAACCGCAAATGAGCGCGAATGGGCATGCTGAGGCGGCCGCACCCCCGCAGCCGGTCGTGCCGCAACCGGATACCGCGCAGCTGCGCCGGGCGATTGCGGACAATGTCTGGCTGCATTTCACACAGATGCACGAGTTCGCCGCAGGCGGGCGGCTCGAAAAGCCGACGGTGATCGTGCGCGGGCAGGGCAGCCATATCTGGGATACCGAGGGTAATGAGTACATTGACGGCCTCGCGGGGCTGTTCTGCGTCAATGTCGGCTATGGTCGCACCGAAATTGCCGAGGCGATGATGGCGCAGTTGGAGCAAATCCATTTCGTCTCGCCCTTCTCGTTCCCGAACGTCCCCGGTACCGTCCTCGCGCAGCGGCTCGCGACGATTGCGCCGACGGGCGAAGGTTCGCGCACCTTTTTCGTGACGGGTGGCTCGGAGGCGGTCGAGACGGCGCTGAAACTCGCCAGGGCGTACCAGCGCGCGCGCGGTTTCGCGGGGCGATACAAAACAATTTCGCGCCGCTACGCCTACCACGGCACGACGATGGGCGCGCTCTCCGTCACGGGTCTGCCGTCCGCCCGCAATCCCTACGAACCGCTCGTGCCGGGCGCGCGGCATGTACCGATCCCGCACCCGTATCGCTGCGCCTTTTGCCGGGACGCGGGCGCATGCACCTGGGCATGCGCCGACGAAGTCGAGCGGACGATCGAGGTCGAGGGGCCGGAATCGGTCGCGGCGATCATCATGGAGCCAGTGCAGAACAGTGGCGGCTGCATCGTTTCTCCGGATGGCTACTTTCAGCGCATCCGCGATCTCTGCGACCATCATGGCATCCTGCTCATCATGGATGAGGTAATTACCGGCTTTGGGCGTACCGGCGCGATGTTCGGCACGGATGTCTTCAATATCCAGCCGGACATCATTACCGTGGCGAAGGGGTTGACCTCGGCGTATGCACCGCTCGGCGCGGCGATTGTCCGGCAGGAAGTAGCGGCAGTTTTCGACGGTGATGAGCAGGCGAAATTTCAGCACGGCATCACCTTCGGCGGCAACCCGGTCGCGGCGGCGGCGGCGCTGGCCAATCTCGACATTCTCGAACGCGAAAAGCTGCCTGCACGGTCGTACGAACTAGGCGAATACCTGCGGGCGATGCTTGTCTCGGCCATTGGCCAGCATCCGAATGTTGGCGAAGTCCGTGGGCGCGGCCTGTTTGTCGGTATCGAGTTGGTGCGCGACCGCGAGACGCGCGAATCGCTGGACGACAAGGCATTGCTCGGCTGGGTATCGGATGCGATGAAGGGGCGTGGATTGATCTGCCGCGCCGATGACCGCCTCGATGCGGTGATTCAACTCGCGCCGCCGCTGAACATCGCCCGCGCCGATCTCGACCGTATCTGCCGGATCATCACCGATACCCTCGATGAGATGCGGGGCAAGATACAGGGGAATTGAACCAACGAATCTGCCCAGAGG
>JALYUS010000224.1 GCA_030853625.1 Chloroflexota bacterium | reverse complement strand
GTACCCCGCGACCAGCACCGTGCAGCCGATCAGAACGGACGGTTCGCCGTGCCACGCGGTGGTCAGCACGCGCCACGTCGTCATACGCGCGCCCAGAGGTAGACCGTCGCGAAGATGATGATCCAGACGACATCCACGAAGTGCCAGTAGAGCGAGACCGCCTCGATAGCGACGGAATGCGGCTGCTTAAACGTCCCCGCGAGGGCGAGACCGCAAAGGATCGCGATGGCGACCAGCCCCATGAAGACGTGCAAGCCGTGGAACCCCGTCAGCGTGAAGAAGGTCGAGCCGAAGAGGTTACGACTGATCGTCACATTCTCACCGATCAGGCGCTGATATTCCCGCCCCTGCCCGTAGAGGAAGGCCGCGCCGAGGATCACTGTCGCGAAGAGCGAGAGGCGCATCATCCGCTGGTTGCCGCGCTTCAGGCTGTGCCCTGCCCACCAGATCGTGAGACTGCTGGCGAGTAGGCAGACCGTATAGATGCCGGTCTTGACCGGATCGAGGACCCGCCCCGCATTCGGCGGGCTACCGCTCGATTCGTTGAAGAAGTTCTTGTGGTAATAGATGAAGGCGAGGATCAGGAGGACGAAGAAGACCGCCTCCGAGGCGAGAAAGAGCGCGGTTCCCTGGATGTTCGTGTTAATGCCGATCTCTTCGGCGTCCGCCGCTCCTTGCTGGTTCTTCCCGCGCTTCCAGTCCGGATTTTCCGGGTGCGCGACATCCCACAGAGGGCGACGGCTGCGGATCGGCGGCAAGCAGTCGAAGTTATGGATCGGCGGCGGGGAAGTCGTCGCCCATTCGAGCGTCCAGGCTTGCCACGGGTTATCGCCCGCGACCGCGCCGTGATGCAGGCTGGCAATGACATCCCAGAAGAAGACGATGACTGCCAGGCCGAGAACCAGCGCGCCGATCGTCGAGGCGAGATTCAGCGCGCCCCACCACGGTAGGTCCGGGTAGGTGAAGACCCGGCGCGGCATGCCGAGGACGCCGAGAATATGCTGCACGCCGAAGGTGAGATTGAAGCCGAGGAACATCAGCCAGAAGACCCACTTGCCCAATTTCTCGGAGAGCATCCGCCCGGTCGCCTTCGGGAACCAGTAATAGATACCCGCGAAGATGGCGAAAAGCGTGCCGCCGAAGAGGACGTAGTGGAAGTGCGCGACGACATAATAGGTGTCCGTCGTCTGCCAATCGGTCGGGACAACGGCGAAGGAGACGCCGCTAATGCCACCAATTGTGAAGAGGATGAGGAAGGCGATCGCGAAGCACATTGATGTCGTGAAACGGATCGCGCCGCCCCACATCGTCGCCACCCAGTTGAAAATCTTGATGCCGGTCGGCACGGCGATCAGCATGCTGCTCGCGGCAAAGATGATGTCCGCCCCCCGGCCGAGGCCGACGGCAAACATATGGTGCGCCCAGACAGCGAAACTGAGGAAGGCGATGCCGAGCGTACTGCCCGCGACGAAGCCGTAGCCGTAGATCGGCTTGCGCGAGAAGACGGGAATCACCTCACTGATGATACCGAAGGCGGGCAGCACCATGATATAGACCTCCGGATGGCCAAAGCCCCAGAAGTAATGCTGCCAGAGAATCGCCGAGCCGCCCGAGGCGGGCGTGAAGAAGTGCGCGTCCAGTTGGCGGTCCGCCAGCAGCATGACGAGCGAGGCATTGAGGATCGGCAGGGCGAAGATAATCAGGACGGAGTTGACGAGCGTCATCCAGACAAAGAGCGGCAGCCGCTTGATGCTCAACCCTGGCGCACGCCGCGCGAGGATCGTCACGATCAAGTTGATACCGGCGAGCACCGTGCCGATGCCCGTCGTCAGCAGGCCAAGCGCCCAATAATCGAGGCCGCTCGTAAACGAGAAGGCGCGCTCGCTCAGAGGCGCGTAACTGAACCATCCGGCATCCGGCGCGCCGCCGCCGATGAACGAGTAGTAGAGGAGCAAACCGCCGAAGATCAGCAGCCAGAAACTGAGGGCGTTCATCCGTGGGAAAGCCATGTCCCGCGCGCCGATCATCAAGGGCACGAGGTAGTTGCCGAAGCCGATCAGCATCGGCATGACGACGAGGAAGACCATCGTCGTGCCGTGCATCGTGAAAATCTGGTTGTACGCCGCCGGTGAGAGGAAGGTGTTCTGCGGCTTTGCCAGTTGGATGCGCATCAACTCCGCTTCGAACCCGCCGACCACGAAGAAAAAGAGCGTGGCGATCAGGTACATGATGCCAATTTGCTTGTGGTCCACCGAGGCAACCCAACTGAGCAAGCCTTCATCGGATTCGACCTTCGGCAGCGGCTGATCGAGTTCGGGCACAAGTGCAACATTCGCCACAGTTGCTACCTTTCAGAGAGAAAACGATTGAACCGCAGAGACGCAGAGAACGCAGAGAAGAGAAAAGAAGAAAGAAGAAAAATATTTGGGGTTATCTTCCTTTCTCTTCTCTCTATCTCTCTGCGTCCTCTGCGTCTCTGCGGTTCGTTCCCGGTTTCCGGTCATTTCTGCGCCTCCAGATAGGCGACGAGGTCGCGGATTTGGCTGTCGGTCAGTTGCAGGTTCGGCATGTGATTGCCCGGTTTGACGGCAAAGGGGTCTTTGAGCCACTTGGCGAGGTTGTCCGGCGTGTTGTCCAGCACACCGGCGGCGATTGTATCGCGACTGCCGAAGTGCGTGAGATTCGGGCCGATCTGGACACTCGCGGCCGTCTCGGTGACCGCATGGCAACTGGCGCAGGTCATTTGCTGGAAGAGCATCGCCCCCTGCGCCGCATCACCGCCGTTCGGCGTGATCGCTGTCTGCGCCT
>JALYUS010000207.1 GCA_030853625.1 Chloroflexota bacterium | reverse complement strand
AGATCACCGTCCTCGTAGGGGATGACGATTGAGCCTTTCAGGCGCGGTTCCGGCTCCAGCCACTCCGCGACCTGCCAGTCGTTGACGGCCTGAGCGAGTGCGGCGGTGTACTCGACATACGGCCCCTGAATGCCGACGAGCGGATTGCAGACGCCGTACTCAATATTCCACGCGTCGAGCAACTGCGTCTGAAGAAAGGAGAGGTCCGCGCCGGGCGGCAGGCCGGAGGTCGGCCACGCATCGGTGCGCGCGGCGTTCGGGTTGGCGCGCGGATAGACCGCGCCCGTGTAGGTGCGCATGCCGAACTGCGCGTGGTACTGCCGCCACCGCTGGGGCAGATAGGGATAGAGCGCCTTGTCGGAGACGACGGCATTATGAATGTCGCCATCCACGATCTGCACCTTGGTGCGCGTTCGGGTCGGTGTTCGCGTCAGGGTCTGCGCCACGGTTTGCCTCCTTGTCGCTCAACGTCTCAGAAGGATTATCGCACATCGGCGGCATTGGCGAATCATCTGCTGCGCACTCTTTTCATCGCCGAACGATCGTGGTATGCATCAGTGCCATGGGGCAATCGCGGGAATGGGGGCGAGGAAAATGCTGAAGATTACTGGTGTACGGACGTTTATCGTGGATGGCGGTTTCCGGCCGTGGACATTTGTGAAGGTCGAGACGAGCGACGGGACGGTCGGATGGGGCGACTGTACGGATTGGGGATCGCCGAGGCCGGTCGCGGCGATGGTTGAGCGGATGGCGGAAGAAGTCATCGGCCGCAACCCGATGCAGGTGGAGCGCATCTGGTGGGACCTCGACGCGCTCTCCGTCCGCCATACCGGCGGTATCGCCTTCAAGGCGATGGCGGGCATTGATTCCGCCCTCTGGGACATTCGCGGCAAGGTGCTCAATGCGCCCGTCTGGCAACTGCTCGGCGGAAAGATGCGCGACGAACTGCGGCTCTACTGGTCTCACTTCGGCAGCACGCGCGCCACGCGCGGCGAGCGTCTCGGTCTGAAGCGCGTCGAGACGACGGACGACCTGCGCGCGCTTTGCGCGGAAGTGACGGAGCGCGGCTACACGGCGGTCAAGACGAATCTCTTCGCGCTCGCCGACCGCCCGGACGCTCTGCCCGTCGCGAACCACGCGGGTGACCATCCGGGGAATCTCCCGATCGGCACGCGGCGCAACGCGGAGACGATCATCGGCACGCTGCGGGAAGCGCTCGGCCCGGATGTGGACATCGCGCTCGATGTCGCGTTCCGCTTCAAACTCGGCGGGGCAATCAAACTGGCGCAGGCATTGGAGCCGTACAACCTGATGTGGCTTGAGGTAGAGACCTTCGACCCCGCCGCCCTCCGCCTGATCCGCGAAGCGACGACGACGACGATCTGCACCGGCGAAAGCCTGTTCGGTACACAGGGTTTCCGACCCTATCTCGAACGCCACGCGCAGGACATCGTCATGCCGGATCTGGCGTGGAATGGCATCACGATGGGTAAGAAGATCGCCGACATGGCTCATACCTACGATACCCTCTGCGCCTTCCACAACTGCCACAGCCCGCTGACAACACTCGTTTCAGCGAGTGTCGCCGCGACGATCCCCAACTTCTTCATCCTCGAAATAGATGAGGACGATCCGCCGTGGCGCGATGACCTGATGACCCACCCGTTTGCCATCAAGAAGGGCTATTTGCAGGTGCCACAACGGCCCGGCCTCGGCTCGGACCTGATCGAGGAGCAACTGCTGAAGCATCCGCCGGTGGATTACCCCGGCGCGCGGTAGGAAAAAGGCGTCCGCAGCGCCGATGCGATCCATGCTAAAATCGTTGCCATTATCACTACCATCTGTTGCGATGCAGGAGGGAATGCTTTGGAGACGCCGCTTACGCCCCTGGAGTTCATGCGCCGTGCCCGCCGCCTCTATCCGTACCGCGAGGCAGTTGTGGATGGCGACCGGCGGATGACCTACGCGGAGTTCTTCGCGCGCTGCGACCGCTGGTCGGGGGCATTGCGGGATTTGGGGATCGGGCGGGGCGATCGGGTCGCGTATATCGCCCCGAACACGCACAGCAATCTCATCGGCTACTACGCCGTGCCGCAACTCGGCGCGGTGCTCGTGCCGATCAACTATCGCCTGATCGCCGACGATTTCGTCTACATCCTCAACCACAGCGGCGCGCGCCTCGTCTGCGTCCATCCCGACTACTGCGCGATGGTGGACGGCATCCGGAGCGAGATACCGGGCGTCGAACAATTCGTCTGCCTCGAAGGGGAGGCGCGGCCGGGCTGGCTCGATTTCGAAACGCTGCTCGCCGCCGCACCGGCGGAGTTCACCGGCCCGGACATCAACGAAGGCGACCTGCTGACGATCAATTACACGAGTGGCACGACCTCGCGCCCGAAAGGCGTGATGATGACGCACCGCAACGCCGCCATGAACACGATCGGCACGCTGATCCACCTTCACATGACCCCGGCGGATCGCTACCTCTGGACGCTGCCAATGTTCCATGCCAATGGCTGGACCTTTGTCTGGACGGTCACGGCGGTCGGGGCCACGCACATCTGCCTGCGCCGGGTCGAGCCGCAACGCATCTTTGCGACGATTGCTGCGGAAGCGGTGACGATGCTCTGCGCCGCGCCGACGATTCTCATCAGCCTCGCCAACTGCCCCGCCGAAATGCGCGGCACAGTCCATCCGGGTGTTCGCGTCATCACGGCGGGCGCGCCCCCGGCGGCGGCGACGATTGAGCGGATCGAGGGCGACTTCGGCTGGGAAGTCACGCAAGTTTACGGCCTGACGGAGACCGCCCCCTTCATCACGATCTGCGAGCCGCTCCCCGAACATGACGCCCTCGCGCCAGAAGCGCGCGCGATTATCAAGGCGCGCACAGGCGTCGAAATGGTCACGTCCGGCGAACTGATCGTCATGGATGACGACGGCAACGAGGTGCCGCACGATGGCGCAACGATGGGCGAAATCGCCGTGCGCGGCAATGTCGTCATGGCGGGGTACTACAACGATCCCGAAGCGACGGCGACGGCCTTCCGAGGCGGCTGGTTCCACACCGGCGATGCCGCCGTCGTCCACCCGGACGGCTACGCCGAGATCCGCGACCGCCTGAAAGATGTCATCATCAGCGGCGGCGAGAACATTTCTTCCATCGAAGTCGAGGGCGTCCTGCTCCGCCATCCCGCCGTGCAGGAAGTGGCAATTGTCGGCTTGCCGGATGAGAAATGGGGCGAGACGCCGCATGCCTTCGTCGTCCTCAAGCCAGGGATGGAGGCAACCGAGGCGGAACTCCGGCAGTTCACGCGGGATCGCCTCGCCCACTTCAAAGCGCCGCACACCGTCCGCTTCGTCGCGGAATTGCCGAAGACGGCAACCGGCAAGATTCAGAAGTACGTCCTGCGCGGCGGCCGCACCGCCATTGCCCGGCAATAGGGAAGGGAGTAGCGCAGAGAGCGCAGAGGACACAGAGAAGAGAAGGATAAGAATCCATCTCGGTGATCTCTGCGCTC
>JALYUS010000177.1 GCA_030853625.1 Chloroflexota bacterium | reverse complement strand
GGCGAAAGCGCTTCTTGGGATGGAGGCGGTCGGCGGCACGGTCGCGCAGATCGTTGAGGAAGTAGATGGCGGAAGCGACGAGGGAGAAGAGGACGAAGGCGGCGAGGGTATGCCAGAGGGCGGAGAGCTGGGTGAGTTGTTTGGCGAAGACGATGCCGGCGAAGAGGACGCCGTTCTTGATCCAGTGTTTGGGGCGCGCCTCCACGAGCAACGCCCGCCCCACTGACCGCCGGACATGGGAGGCGGAGGCGGTCAGGATAGGCGGAATCGGCGGCAGGTCGGTTACGATGCGGTCGTTCATAGAGCCAGCGTACGACGTGCCGGGGGAACCGTCAAACCGCGCCGCTGGCGTCTGGATAGGTCATGATTTTGTCGGTGGCGGCAGGCTGAAGCCCGCCGCCACCCATGCTTTCTCTAACCCGCAGACGCGGGCGCGGGCTTCGGTGGCAGCCAGGCCGGATCGTACGCGCTGGTGACGTTCCAGAGCAGATAGCCACTGCTCTGCATCTCGTTGCATGCCTGAATCTGCGCGTAAATTTGCGCGGTTCCGTAGTCAACACCCGGCCCGTAATTGAATGCCTGGAGCCACGGGCGCGTCTTCTTCGCCACACCGGGCACGCGTTGCTCGCGCTCGATCAGGCTCTGCTTCACCACGTCATACGGGTAGTTGTTCGGAATATCCCAGCCATTGAAGCCCCGCGAGAAGTGCGACGGGTAATCCATCGGACAAATGACATCCACGAGTGCGGCGAGGTCCTCGAACTGCTGGCCGATTCCGTTGTCGTCTTTCTGCCATGCAGTGATCCCGAAGATGTCCGCGCCCATCAGCGCGTGGGTAGGCGCAAGTTTCGCATGCGCCATCTTCAGGAAGCCCGTGATGGCATCGCGACGCTCCTGTGATCCGCCGTTGAAGCCGGGGCCATACTCCGCGACATTCAGATTGCCGTCGGACGGAAAGCGCACATAATCGAACTGCACCTCGTCGAAGCCGAGATCGGCAGCCTCCGTGGCGAGATCGCTGACGTACTGCCAGACCTGCGGATTGGTCGGATTCAGCCACGCCTGGCCGGCCGATGTCCGCCAGACCTTCCCCGTGCGCCCATCCTTGATCGCCAGATCGGGCCGCTTTGTTGCCGCAATCGGGTCTTCCATTACGACGATGCGCGCAATCGCGTAGACGTTTTTCGCATGCAGCGTCTGCACCAGTTGCGGGACGTTCAGCACCGACTGCACCGCGCCGACTTCGCGGGCCAGCGGCACCTTCGAGTCGTAGTAGACGATGCCGTTATTATCCTTGAGGTCCACGACCAGCGCGTTCAAATCCTTCGTGGCGATCAGGTTCATCACATGATCGAGTTGCGCCGGATCCGCCGCAGCAGGCGCTTGCATGTAAATTCCCTTCGCAACGAAGGGTTGGAGGGTGAGGTCCTGCGTCAGATTTGCGCCCCGCTGGATTGTTTGCGGCAGATAGCCAACACCCTTGACGATCAGCGGCACGCCATCATCCACGCCATCGAGCCGGTACGCGCCGTCCGCGCCCGTTTGCGCGGTGACGCCGCCAACCGCGACGGTCAGACCCGAAACCGGCTGCCCCTGCGGATCACGCGCGACGCCCGTGAGCACATCGGGGCGGAGCGCCAGGTCCAGCGTTGTTTGATGTTCGATCGGATGCGGGTCACGACTGATGTTCGGCGCGTCCACGATGAGATTCGCGCCGTCCGGCACGCCCGTCAGGCGGTAGCGTCCGTCACTGTCGGTGGTCGCGGACGCCGCCGGCTCCGTACCCGGCAGGATGGCCTGCACCGTGATATTGGCGAGCGGCTGGCCGAGCGCGGTGATACGACCGGCGACCCAGGTAGGCCGCAGGCCGAGTGTGGTCGGCGCAGTGGGTGGCCACGGCAGTTCGAGGCGTCCAGCGTCATACTCGCGCCGCGAGGCAACGACGGTCACGCGCGCGCCGAGCAGCCGGGCATGCACTTCGCCGTGCGCATTCGCACTGAACCGCCGCCCCACGACGCCCTGCGCCGTCGTCTCAGCCGGTTTGCACGCGCCATCCGGGCAGGTAAGCGGGATGACGGTCACTTCCGCGCCGACGACCGGCTTACCGCTATAGGCATCCGTGATGATGAACGTCCCTACCTGCCCCACGCCGCTTGACCCGACCTGCGCAATCAATGCGTACACACCGTATCCAACAGCGGCGATCACGCCTGCGGCGAGCAGCGCCCGCCAGATGCCGCTCGATGAACGGCGGTAGGGCCGACTGCGCACGGCGAAGTGTCGTTGTCGTAACACCAGGGAACGGCCTCCTACGCGGTCGGATCGGTCGCGGTAGCGGGCGCGGAAACCGGACGCGGCGCTCCGCTGATGATTGTCGGGCCGCCCGGGATCTGCTGCACCCACGGCACGATCGTGCTACCGTTCGGTGTCGCGCAATAGCGCACATCATCGAGCCGGCCCGTCGTGGCAATGAAGCGCGGCCCCGCGCCCTGAAGGAGCGCGCGCATGAATGTCTCGGTCTCCGGTGTGATCGTCTCGCCGACAAATGAGCGATAAAGCGTCAGCGCGGCAAGGGCGGATTCATCAATCATCCGCGCGGTATCCGGCTGATCCGGGAAGATCCACGGGCCATGTTTCTCCCACGCGCACGCCACCATGAAACCGGCCGCGAGCACGTCATCGAGCGCGAAGACCGTCCCATGCTCCTGCCCGGCGCACACGATGAGAACGTCCAGATTCCGGGCGGTCGCTTCGCTGATTGCCTGCTCGATGACCGCCGCCGCATTGCGGATGCAGCCAACGAGGACGAGCGGTGCGGCGGAAAGGAGCGCGAGTGCGACGGTCCCATTGCTCGTGCGCATCACGATCCGCCGCCCACTGACGGCAGCAGTCAGCGCGGCGGTCGGCGAGTTGTCGAGATCGAATCCAGGGGCGATGATCCCGCCCTGCTCCCCGATCAGCAGCGCACGTTCAGCGCCGGACTGCGCCGCGCGACGCGCTTCGTCCAGATCAATCACGAATTGAATCGGCCCTGCGCCACGTTCACACAGCGTCACGAGCGTCGTACTCGCCCGCACGACATCCACGACGATACAAACACTGCCACGGCTATCGCCGATAGATGATGCGGTTGGAGCAATGCGGAGACGCACGTGCACCTGCTTTCAGGCATCTTTTATCACACATTTGTACCGTGCGTTCATCGAGATAATTGCGTAGCGCAATGCCCGTTCCACGCGGCGTACCGTAGCATCTGAAGAGTAGGAATGCAAGCAAATCATCCTGTGATATACTGCCGCGCACAGGGTGTATCGTACGTACAGTTTGCATAATGTAGGGACACACGAGGGTAACGGTGAAGCAATCTCTCCCCATCCAACGGTTGCGGCCTCTCGCCGTCGCATTGCTCATGTTTGCATTAGTGACCGGCATTGTCCCGACACCGGTGCGCGCGGCAACAAGCGATCCGTTTCTTATCAAGCCCGTCATGACTGCTGCCCCGACCGCCGACCAGACCGATCCCGTGATGGCCGGGACGATCATCTCCTGGGCAGATCGCCGGACGGGCATTTTCGATGTCGTTACCTATGACACGGATGAGGGGCAAGAACAGCGGCTTGCGCTCGCGGTTCCCCTGCCCGTGCCCGGCACGGAACGCGGCGAACCCGCACTGGACGGTCAGACCCTCGTGTGGGTGAACACGCCGCCGCCGGATGCGGCACAGGGCGTCACGGCCGCACCGATGCCCGTGACACAAACACAAACAATCGGCGCGTACGACCTCGCGCACCACAAAGTGCTCCCGCTGCCGAACATCGGCGCAGGTCCGAAGCGCCGCCCCTCAGTCAGCGGCCCGCTGATCGTCTTCGGTGACAAGCGGAGTGGCGACTGGGATATTTATGGCTATGACATGACAACCAACACCGAATTTCCGATCGCGGTGGGTGGCGGCGCGCATGGTTACACCGCGATCAGCGGCAATACCGTCGTCTATGAAGTGTATCGCGACGGATCGTGGGACATCATGGGATACAACGTCGCGGACAAACTGACCTTTCCCATTGCCGTCGGCCCCGGCGATCAGGATTCTCCGCAGATCGCGGGGAATACGATCGCGTACCTCGATCTCGGTCTTGCGGGCGGCAATCCGATGCTGAAGGTGTACGATCTCGAAACGAAGCAGACGAGGACGCTGACAAAGGATCACCGCGTCGCACGTCCCGCGATCAGCGGCGACCTCGTCGTCTGGGAAGATTGGCGCAATGGCGCGCCGAACGTTTT
The DNA here is from genome assembly GCA_030853625.1 of Chloroflexota bacterium. Lineage (GTDB taxonomy): Bacteria > Chloroflexota > Chloroflexia > Thermomicrobiales > JALYUS01 > JALYUS01. The sequence continues at coordinate 2,906 of JALYUS010000177.1, read as the reverse complement.
CGCATACGATCTGAAGAAAAGCGCCGAATACACGCTCACCCGCAGTGGCGATGCCCGCATGCCCTTTGTCGCGGGGGAATTCATCGGCTGGCTGAAGAGCGACGCATTCAGCGCGCGCGTCACCGCCGTGCGGTTGGCCGCCAAATTGCCCTCGGATCGTCTCGAACCGCCCACCGCACCGGAACCGGATGTGACGTATTTCCCGCAGACCGGCCACTACCTCTCGCGCGGCTTCAAGGAATTCTGGCAATCGCACGGCGATCTCGCGTATTTTGGCTATCCGATCACCGAAGAATTCTCGGATGTTGCGTCGGACGGGCAGCAAGTCACGGTGCAATATTTCGAGCGGTCGAAACTGGAATATGTGAAGGCGACGGGCGTAACACGCATCGGACTCGTCGGCACGGAACTGACACGGGGGCGCACATTCGACACCATCTTCCCGTTCGCCGACACATCGGATCGCCGCTATTTCACGGAGACCGGCCACTCACTCTCGTCGGGCTTCAAGACGTACTGGGACGACCACAACGGCCTCAACACTTTCGGCTTCCCGATCTCCGAGGAGTTGACGGAGAATGGCCTCACTGTTCAGTACTTTGAGCGGGGGCGGTTGGAGTATCACCCGGAGCTCGCGGAAGGCAAGCGCATCACGCTCGGTCGCCTCGGTGAAGAACTCCTCGAAGCGCGTGGCTGGATCAAGCCACCGCCAGCCGATACCACGCAGTTCCCTGAACACTAGCGTGATCCAAAGAACGAATGGTGATGGTCGGCTTTAGTCTGCTACAGCAAGGATTGGCATGTTACGCCGCCATCACCATGTGATTCCATAAGCCTTTTCCACCCAATCGCATCAATCGTCGTTCCATGCAGAAAATCGTTGCCGTTGCTCTATTGCAATCCGCAAGGGTTATCTGGTATATTCGGGGATAGCAACGTGATTCGATGATCGAAGAACGCAAGGCGTCTCGGATGGATGGCGCATATTGCCGAATGGCGACAGACATTTTCGGTCATTGTTGGGGGTTGGACAGGCATGGGGATGCCTGGACCATCGGGTGGTGGGATTTGGGGAAGCAGGAGGATTTCTGCCGTGGACTTTGCAGATCGGATGCTCGCGTGCCGCGATTGTGGGAAACCATTCACCTGGACCGCCGGGGAGCAGGCGTTTTACGCGGAAAAGGGGCTGGTCAACGAACCGGCGCGCTGCCCGGAATGCCGCGCCGCGCGTAAGACCCGCCTCGGTCTTGAACCTTCACGGATAATGCACACCATCATTTGCGCCGAGTGCGGCCAGGAAACGACGGTTCCATTCGTCCCGCGCAATGGGCGACCCGTTCTGTGCTCGTCGTGCTTCGCCAGAGCGAAGATGGCGGAAGAACTCGCTGCCCCACTGCCCGAAGTCGCCGTCGCCGATTAAGGGCTTGCGTTCAACACGAGGCCTTTTGCTGGTGGTAGCAGTCTGGAAAGTCCGCTACCACTGCGGGGTGGCGCTTTCGTTATCGCGCGTTACTCTTCGTCGTCATCGGGATAGTCGTCCGGCGCTGATTCGTCATCAATGACCTGTCGGCGGCGCGCCCCATCCTGCGGGCCGAGCGTGCCCTCGCGTTCGAGCGATTCGATCAGCCGTGCGGCACGGTTGTAGCCAATCCTGAGTTTGCTTTGCAGATTGCTCGTACTCGCCCACCCCTGCTCGCGCACGAGTTGCCGCGCCCGATCAATCAGATTATCGCCGCCCGGTTCCTCGCGGATCGTCTTGCCATCCTCCGGCGGTTCCGAGACCTCCGGCTTGTACTGCGGCTCCGGCGCGAGAATTCGCCAGTGTGAAACGATCGCGGAGATGTCCTTGTCTGAGACGAACGCGCCCTGAATGCGCTGCGGCTTGTCCGAGTCCGCCGCCTTGTAGAGCATGTCGCCGCGCCCAAGCAGCCGTTCCGCGCCGGGTGTGTCAAGGATGACGCGGCTGTCAATCTGGCTCGTCACCGCGAAGGCGATGCGCGCCGGGAAGTTCGCCTTGATGAGGCCGGTGATGACGTTTACCGACGGTCGCTGCGTCGCCAGAACGAGATGCATACCCGTGGCACGGGCTTTCTGGGCGAGGCGGACGAGGGCGGTCTCGATGTCGTCCGGCGCGGTCATCATCAAGTCCGCGAGTTCGTCAATAATGATGACGACGTACGGGATGTTCTCCGGTGGCTTCTCGAGGTGCGGCCCAAGTTCCTTGCTGCGCTTGTGATAGGCCTCGATATTGCGGACGCCGGACCGCATGAAGAGTTGATAGCGTCGCTCCATCTCGGTCACGGCCCATCGCAAAATGCCAATCACCTTCTCCATGTCCGTGACAACGGGCGCGAGCAGATGCGGGATGCCGTTGTATTCCGACATCTCGACCATCTTCGGGTCCACCATCACGAAACGCAGTTCGTCCGGCGTGCGGTTGAGGAGGAGCGAGGAGATGATGACGTTGATAAAGATGCTCTTGCCGCTGCCTGTCGAACCGGCGACGAGCAAATGGGGCATCTTGGCGAGATCGCCGATCTGGTAATGCCCGTTCACATCGCGCCCGAGCGGGATCGGCAGTTTGGCGCGGGCGGCGGCATAGTCGCTCGATTCCAGCGCCTCCCGCAGCCCGACCGTGGCAATCGTGTTATTCGGGATCTCGATGCCGATCCGGCTCTTGCCGGGGATCGGCGCCTCGATACGGAGCGCCGGCACGGCGAGGGCGAGGGCGAGATCGTTTTGCAACTCCGTCACCCGCCGCACCTTGACGCCGACACCGGGTTCCAGCGCGAATTGCGTCACCGCCGGGCCGGGATTGATCTCGCGTACCGTCGCCTCGACGCGGAAACTGGCGAGCGTCTGCTCCATCACCTGCGCTTTCTGTTCGAGGTCTTCCTCACTGACGG
>JALYUS010000176.1 GCA_030853625.1 Chloroflexota bacterium | reverse complement strand
TGCACACGCTCCTCGTCCGTGATGCCGCGATCCGGCGGCTCGAACGCCGGCCGCTTCCCGGCATCTGGACACCGTTGCAGCTCGACGCGGGCGATGTATGGGAAGGGTGGGCGGTGCTCTCCAATACGTTTACTGCCGCTGATGAACGGCTCTGGCATTCCGTCGCCACGGGGGAAGAGCAGAAGCGACGCGCCGATGATGTCTTCTGGAGTCACTGCCCGCGGCTAACGGGCGACTGGCCGGAACACTGGCGGCGTGGCTGGGTCTACGACATGGAGACGACGCGCCTGCTCATCCAGCCGCCGGGCGGCGTCTTCAGCGGCGAGTGGCCGACATGGATGGTCGCCTGGCCGCGTGCCGTCCTCGCCGAGGGCGCGCTCGATCTCGACCGCCTCGGCCTCGCGGAACCACTGCGCGCGCAAGATGCCCTCCTGACGCTCCTGCGGGATACGCCGGGCGACCAAATTCCCTGCGTCTTTCGTGGCGGGGAGCCGAACATGGTCGCGGCGGACGGCGCGGTCTGCGGCACCTCTCCCGCGTGGTGTCTGCCGTTTCTACATAGCGGGCGGCTGCTGCGCCGTCAGCCCGATCCCGCCCGAATCGCGCTCATTGCTCCCCTACTCGCCCGCTACCTGCATTGGTGGCTGACCGAACGGACGGACAAAATGGGCTGGCTCTCCTACCACTGCACCTGGGAATCGGGCGAGGACGACAACCCGCGCCTCGATCCGCGCGGCACCGGCGACGGTATCATTCAGGGCCGCACCCGCCCCGTCGAATTACAAGCGGCGATGGCCCTTTCCGCAGGCATCTTACGGGATATGTTTCAGCAAATCGGCGAAGCGGTCGAGGCAATGCGCTGGGATGCCGTCGCGCACGACTACGCGGCGCGGGTGCAGCAACTCTGGGATGGCACGACGGGGCGCTTCCGCGATTGGGATGTTCGGGCGAACCGCTTCATCGAGGGGTCGAGCACCTATTGGGAGACCGATCCGAACCGCTTCTCGCCGCTCTCCCTCACACCCGCGCTACTCGACTTGTCGGAGGAGCAGCGCGCGGCGTTGCGACGCGAATTAGTACACTACGACACCGCGCCGTGGCGCTGGTGGCCGTCGTGGAGCGGCACGCTCGGCGAGGTAGCGGCGGCGCTCGGTGACGATATATGGGCGGCGCGATTCGTAGTAAAGATCGTGGATCGCGTTTACCGCGAGAACGACCGTCGCACGCACGCGCCCGATGAGCGCCCGACGCCCGGCGGCGCGCGCGAATACTGGCCCGAACCATTGGGGAAATTCACCGGCAATGATGCCTACGGCTGGGGCGCGGAAGCCTTGCCGCTGCTGATGCGCCATATCGTCGGCTTCCGCGAGGACGACGGCTGGCGCGGTGTCCGTTTTACGCTCGTTCCCGGCCTGCCAGATGGCTGGCGCGGCACGTATACACTGACAAACATCCAATACCGCGCCGTCGCCCTCGATCTCATCTACACCATCGCAGACGACGGCACGATGACCGCCCAGATCGTCTCCCGCCCATCTCTTCCCTGCCGTGTCACCACAGCGGATGGAACGATGCTTCTCGATGCCCCGGCGGACTCTCCCGCATCATTCTCCGTCCGCAACGGCAAGCGGTACGCCGTCATTCTCGGCGCGATCCCGTAACGACACGCTTTCTTTTACTCGTTACTCGGCGTTGCGACGCCTGCGGTCCAGTAGACGCTGCCTTCCCACGTCTGGTCGGGATCGAGAGTGAGTGGCCAGCGGGCGACGAGGCTGGTGCCCTGATAGACACGCTCGAAACCACCTTCGGAGTTGGAGACGGTTTCGATCGGCAGTTTCCACAGTTCTGCCGCGGGGCTGACCAGCAGTGACAGGTCCACATCGAGGTAGGTATTGCCAAGATGGAGTTCGGCTGCTTCCTGCCACGTTTCGGGCGTGTCGTGATAGGGAGTCAGGGCGGCATGATCCGGTAGCCAGGTGTAGCACTGGTCGTTGTGCCCGCCGCCTTGCAGATTGACGTTCCACTCAGAGGCGAAGACAAGCGCCACCGGCCACGGGCCGCGATTCGTGACGCGGTAATGGCAGGTAAAAGCCGCGCCAATTGTCTGCACGATGTAGGTCTTCTCAATCGTCAGCGACGACGTGCCGCCATCCGGCCAGGCAATCTGACCGTCGCGACGGAGCGTGAACTTCCACGTTGGGGCCTGCGCATCCCCGGCAGGAGCAAAGGAGGCGGTCTCTGCGTCAATCGGGTCGAGCGTCCAGACGCCGCGCGCGAAGTCGCCCCGCTCGGTGTAGCGCATGAAGCGGAAATCGTCCGGCCC
>JALYUS010000142.1 GCA_030853625.1 Chloroflexota bacterium | reverse complement strand
CGTCACGGCGGTCATCGAGCAGCGCATCGGCGGGCGCTTCGATGGCTCGCGCACGCTCCACGGCCCGCGCCTGTTCTAGTTGCGCCGTGCTGCGGGGCACATGCGAGCCGACGACGACGAGGCCGGGGCCGGAGCGATGGACCATCTCGGCGGGCATGAGGAGTGGGCGGCGCGGTAGGCCGAACCGGGCGCGGACAAATGCCGCCGCCGTCCGGCAGAGGTACTGCCGCCCCGCCCCCTCCGCCTTTAGCATGCCGAGGACAGCGGCCGCCATGTCGCCATCCGCCGCGCTGTTGACGACGATGACGGGCTGTGTCGCTGCCAACAGCCACGCCGTGACGGCATCCGCGCCTTGTCGAATCGTCGCGAGCGGGAGGGCGGCGACCGCGTCGCGCGTCCAGCGTCCGCCTGATTTCTCGACCGCCCAATCGCGCAGGTCGGAGGCCGCGAAGCCGAAGGTAGCGTCCCGCGCGAATTCCGTCTCGCCGACGGGTACGGCCATTTCACCGTCATGCACCCAATGAACATCGCCGACGGTGATCCGTTTCCCCTCCGCAAAAAAGGGCGCGAGGACGATCTGCGGCGGGTTTCTATCGTCCTGCCCGATCAGCGCATCAGTTTCGGCGGGAAAATGACCGCGCAGCGTCGAATCGCTCCGGCTGATGACGGTGAATGGCCGCCCCGTTTGCGCCGATGCCGTCCGTAGATGCGCCGCGATCTCCCGGTTAAGCGCCGCCGCAGCACGCTCGGTCATGCTGCGGCTATTGGTGAGCAGGTAGAACCCCGTGCCATCCGACCGGAAAGCGTTGGTCAGCGTCGCCACATCCCACCGCGTATAGACGGAGAGGTCGTAGACGGTCTGCGTGCCGGTCGGATCGTCATCGAGGACGACGACGGCGCGCGGATCGGTGGCGATCTGCGCCCGGATCGCGGAGAGGAGCGGCGATTCATCGGGCGCTGGTGGCAACCCCGCGAGGAGGCCCGCCAGCGGCTGCCGTCTCACATCCTTCATGCGCGCTGCTCCTTAGGCGTAGCGAGGCGGGCGACCGTCCGTTTCGCGCGGCATGAGGACGCCACCACGAGCGATCAGCCAATCCACGACCTCGCCGACGACGGCATCCGGCGTGCTTGCGCCCGCCGTCACACCGACCGTCTCCTTATCTTCGATCCATGCCGGATCAATCTCCGCCGTGGATTCGATGTGATACGACGGCGTGCCGAGATGATTGCCGATCTCCGCCAGATGCCGGGTGTTTGCGCTCTTGCGCCCGCCGATGACGAGGACGACGTCCGCCTCGCGCGCTAGATTGCGCATCGCCAGTTGGCGATCCGTCGTTGGCTTGCAGATCGTGTTGATGACGCGCACCTCGCCACCGAGCGGCAGCGCCAGCGCGGTCAGTGCATTGGCGAAGGCGATCACTTCGTCCATCTCGCTCGTCGTCTGCGTGACGACCGCGACCTTGCGCGGCGGCTTCTCCGCCCACGCGCCATCGGCATCGCGGCGGATATGCCAGGGCAAGTCTTCGATGCTCTTTGTCGCCAGCGCGCCGTCCCCGGCCCAGCCGAGGATGCCTTTCACTTCCGGGTGCTTCTTGTCGCCGTACACGACGACGGTGTACCCATCATTGGCAAGGTCGCGCGCGATCTGCTGCGGCTTCTCGACGAGCGGGCAGGTCGTGTCCACGACGTTCGTTCCGGCGGCACGCGCCTCATCCGCTACCCAGGGGGCCGCGCCGTGCGCCGTAATGACCATCACGCCGTCCGATGTCGCTTGATGCACCTCGTTGATGACGCTGACGCCCTTGCCCTCCAGATCGCGCACCACCTGCGGGTTGTGGACGACATCGCCGAGCATACGAACGGATTTCCCCTCGTCCGCCAGTTCATTGACCATCTCAATCGCGCGGCGGACGCCGAAACAAAAGCCCATTTCGTCCGCCAGGATGATTTTCATATCGTGCGCCGCCCTTTATCAGTCTGCATTGCTGCCGCGCGCCACTGCGTGCAAGGGCAGTATACACCTCACCTCCCGCCCTCTCACCATCGGGACGAAAACAACGCGGACGCACGGAGGTCAAGGTCGGGTAGCACACGCGAAATAATCACCTCGTCGCCGCGCGCAATCACGAGGAGCGTGTAGATATGGTCTTTAAGCGAGAAGACTTCCACCGTTCGTGCATCGGCATCAACGATCCAGTACTCCGGCACACCGAAGTACGCATACCGCTCGTACTTGACGGTGCGATCATGTTTACGTGTTGAAGGCGATGCGATCTCGATGCACAAGTCAGGCACACCGTCCATACCGCGGCGGTCAACGAGGGACATTTTTGCCTCTGATATGAAGAGGACATCCGGTTCAAGGACATCATGCGGACTGAGGCGGACCGCGAAAGGAGCATAAAATAGATGCCCAAGTCCGCGCGCTCTGACATGGCTGCCGAGAAACCATGTCAGTTCCCCACTCGCCCATTGATGTGGAGTGATCGGTGGTGGAGACACAGAGACCTCCCCGTCAATGATTTCGTAGCGGTTGCCGTCGTCCGGGAAGGTTTCGTAATCTGCGTAGGTCAGTTTGGTTTTCGTCGCCACGGCGTGCCCCCTTGCTGCGCGGGAATGATGTACGGCCATTGTACCCTACGGGCGGGCAGCGCGGGCGAGGCGTTGCGCTTCGTTGTGGGCGAGGCGGGAGGGTTCGGGGAGTTTCGTTCGCACGGCGCTGCGGCGGACAATTTCGACCGCATCATCGAGCGTGATCCGGTAGCCGACCGAGGGAAAGACGGGCGCGACGCCCGTCCGCGTCCTGAGCGCCATCGCGATAATCTCGCCCTTGTCCACGAGAGGCGCGACGCTGCCCGCCGCCGCCGCCAGCCCCTCATATCGCCCGACGAGGATAGATTTCGCGCAGCCGAGCGTCGGCAGATCCACGGCGAGGCCGAGGTGGCAGGCCAGCCCGAACCGCCGGGGATGCGACCGCCCATGACCGTCCGCGATCAGCACATCGGGCGCTTCAGGCAACTGTTCCAGCGCGGCAAGCGCGGCGGGCAGTTCGCGCCACGAAAGCAGACCAGGCACATACGGGTACGCCAGCGGCATATCGGCGGAAACGACGGCAATCGGCGCCAGATCAGGAAAGGTGACGAGCGCCGCGACGCCAATCGCCCGGTCCGCGCCGAGATGGACATCCACGGCGGCAATGGTGCGTGGCGGATGCGCCAGCGACTCTTCCCGCACCATCGTCGCCCAGACACGCTGCCGGGCAATCGCCTCACGCGGCGGCTCGGCAG
>JALYUS010000138.1 GCA_030853625.1 Chloroflexota bacterium | reverse complement strand
CGAACAGTGCCGCGCCGCCGTCACCGAGGCGAAGAATCGTCTGGAGGCAGACGGCCGTCTGGGTGCGGAGCGATGCGACATCCACGCCGTGGCAGCGATCGGGAAAAGGCGCGAGATTGAGCAAGGCGGCGGTCCAGATCTTCCGCGCCCCTTCGCCGTTGCCGCGTGTGATGTGGAAGCAGGCGACGCTCGTCTGGATAATGCCCTGCCAGAGGACGCGGATATACCCCGGCTCCTGCAACCATGCATGTTCCAACGTCTCGTGACACTGGAAATACTCGCCGTCGTTGAACTCGCGCACAGCCTGGACGAGGGCGGGTGGCGGCGCATCGGTGCAGCGACCGATGTCAATCAGCCGGTATTTGTGATCGCGAACGTCGCCCGGTTGCGCTTCCGGCGGTTGATAGCGGGGCATCAGCCGCCCTCTCCACACGCGATGGGCAGGGTGAGAAAGAAGGTGCTGCCTATCTCCGGCGTACTTTCCAGCCAGATACGCCCGTGCATCAGCATCAGCAACCGCCGCGTGAGGGTCAGGCCGAGACCGGTTCCTTCGTACTTCCGATTAATCGAAGTATCAATCTGCCGAAATTCCTGCCAGATGAGGGGGATATCCGCCGCCGTAATGCCAATGCCGCTGTCCGCGATGGCGATCTGCGCCTCGGTGTCCGTGTTGATGCTGGCGGTGAGGGTGATAGTGCCGCCATCGGGCGTAAACTTGTTCGCATTGGAGAGGACGTTAAGGATTACCTGCCGCATCCGGCCGGCATCCGCATAGACGGACGGGAAGTCCGGCGGCACGGTGTAGGTATAGCGTTGCAGGCGCTGCGCGAAGAGCGGCGACATGATGCGATCCACGCTCGCCAGTTCATGCCGGAGATCGAGCGCTGTCGGCGAGAGCGTCATCTGCCCCGCCTCGACCTTCGTGAGATCGAGCACGTCGTTGATCAGCGTCAGCAGGTGCTGGCCGCTACGGAGGATGTCGAGCAGGCTTTCGCGCCGTTCCTCCGGCTCCGCGATGATGTCGTCGTACAAGAGTTCCGCGAAACCGATGATCGCGTTCAGCGGCGTGCGCAATTCGTGGCTCATCGTCGCAAGGAAGACACTCTTGTGTTTGTTCGCCTCGGCGAGATCCGCGTTGAGGAGGCGCAGTTCCTCGACTTGCCCCTGCACGCGTTCATACAACCGGGCGTTCGCTACGGCGATCGCGACCTGCGCCGCGACGCGCTCGATCCGCCGCGCGTCGGCGGATGTCAGCGTATCCGCCCTGTGTCCCAGCACGGAGAGGACGCCGATCGGCTGCCCGGTGACGACGAGCGGCGCGAGCACAATGTTCATTGGGTACTCGGACATCGGCAGGCGCGGGGGAAGTGGCAAGCCCTCCGCCGCGACATTGCCGATGTAGAGTGGCTTACCCGATGCAAAGACGTAGCCACGTAGCGAACCCTCGACCGGGATGTGGTGTCCGCGCTGATTGCCCGTTTCACCGGTGTCGGTGATGACGAGTAAATGCTCCATGTCCGCTTCGATGACGCAGATCGAAGCGCGGTCGTAGGCGACCATCTCCCGCAACGATGAAAGCACGCGATCGAGTACGGTCGTGAGATGCAGCGATGAACTGACGACCTGACCGATGGCGTTGAGATACTCCACATCGTCCGCGCGATGTTGGAGTTCCTCCGCGAGATGGGCGTTCTGCATCGCGACGGAGAGTTGCTCCGCGACGCGCGCGGCGAGGTCAATCTCCGCGTCGGTGAACCGGTGCGGCTCCTCCGTCGCGTCCACGCCAATCGTGCCGATCATCTTGCCGCGTACGACGATTGGCACGAGAAGAACGGATTTGGCATGTCGCGCACGCCACAGTTCACGCTCCACATCGGCGATCGGATCGGTTTCAATGTCGTTAATCGCGAGCGGCGTGAGATGGCGTATCAGATGATCGAAGGCCGGATTATGCGTGACGGGGATGCGCGTGCGCTTCCAGTCGACGCGACGGGCGACCGAGGAAAAGGCGACAACCGTCGCGTCGGTACGATCCTCGGCCAGCATCGCGACGCCGCCCTGCGAGAAGCCGAACAAATCGAGCAGGGCTTCGATTGCCGTTTGGCAGAGGGAAAGGAAATCGTGCGACGAACTGACGCCAATCGCCAGCCGGTTGAGGGTCGCAAGTTCGGCGTTCTGGCGGCGCAACTCCCGATTGCTCTCCTCCATCGCTCGCCGGAGCGTCACTTCCTGGGTCACATCGGCGATGGTCGCAAGCAGGCGGACAACCGCGCCGTCCCTATCCCGCACCGGCGCGAACGAAAAATCCCAATAGGCCGGCGTCTCGCCGCCGAGCGGAAAAGCCTTGATCTGTAATGGTTCACCGACGCGGGCGACGTACCGACATGCCGCAGCGAAGCGGCGAATGTTTGGATTGTCCGGTAAGTCGCGTAGCCGACGACCGATGACCGCGACTTCGCGCCACGGCGCGCCTGGCAGCGATCGCACCGTCGTGTTCGCAGCGAGTATCCGCAGGTCGCGCGTATCCATAATGACAACGCCGATCGGCAGCAAGTCGAGGATCGGGCCGGATAATGCACCCGCGCGCGCCAGGTCGGAGACTGGACTATCTTTCTTGTACATCGCCACCGATCTAGCCGCCCCATGCCATCTCGTACCGCTTGAACGTACAATGATTGTCGCATACGTACCCGCGAGCGTAAACGTCCGTCGTGACGTTGACGGCAATAGTGCTGAGATGTACGATTGAGACGAAAAGTACGTTGCCGTCTCCGCGTAAGGGGTTTCAGGTATGAAGACATTATCCACCGCCGAGGCGCGGGATCAGTTCTCCGATGTTATCAACCGGGCTGCCTACGGGAAGGAACGCATCGTTCTCACACGGCGCGGTAAGGC
>JALYUS010000092.1 GCA_030853625.1 Chloroflexota bacterium | reverse complement strand
CGGCGCCAGTTTGGATGACAGGGCAACGAAGGTGAGATCGGCACGGCAACAGGCAAGGAAGGTGATCGCCAAGTCATCAGTGGTCGGTTCGGTCGTGGCGACAACATCATTGGGTGCCAATCCATGCACGATAAGGACCGCCGCCCGGCGGTTCATCTCCTCCTGGAGCGCCACGTATGTCCAACAGCGGTCGCCATAGATCAGCGCGGGATGATCCGGGCGCCGCGCCGCTATCTCGTCTATCAGCGTTTCGACTCGAACTGCTGCGGGCGCATTCATGAGCGTTCGCCTTCGCGGTGACGAAGCCACGCCAGCGCGAGCGTCCGGTTCCAACTCTCCGGCGCATGGCAGATACACACTTCGAGTGCGGCAATTACCGCTTCAGGCGTCGGTGCGACCGGCTCGCCGATCCAGAGCCGCCACCCACGCCTTTCCGGGATGACCATGCACGGGACGATCGGCTTGCCGCTCTGTTGGGCGAACCAGACCGGCCCGCGCGGCAGCCACCACTCACGTCCCAGCAGCAAATGCGACGTGCCGCCGAGGGTGAAGTCGTCGGCAACAATCGAGAGATACCCCCCCTCACGGAGAAGACGCAATCCTTTCTGACCCGCTTCCCACCGATGAAAAACTCCGCTGACATAGGTGCGATCGTCCAGTGTATGGCCCAGCCGCCAGAGATGCTGAAAGGTTGGATCAGATTGGACACGATGCGCGGCATCCTGCGGCTCGCCGGTGATCCCGCCGAGTCTCACTCCCTCGCTTGCGAGAAAAAGTCGCCCATAGCGCCCCGCTGCATGGTGCGGTGCAATGAGGATCGCGCCATCCGGTGGGAGCGCTCCATCGAGGCGCACCCGCGCGCGTATCCAGTCAGTGGTGATTTGCTCCGGCTGCATCGCCAGAAGCAGATCCGCTTCATACCAAAAACAGCGCGCCCACAGCAGACTCCAGTACGTCAGCCGAGTCGCAGGGATGCCCAACGCTGGCAGCAACGCATGCACGAGCCTGCGGGTATCCGCGTCAACGGCGCGCACATCACGGGCGCTGGCCGGTGATCGCCTCGTGGTCGCCACCCCGCGCAATATCCATGCAGCCATGCTCGCAGCCGCCCGACCGTCATCCCGCTACTCCAGACGAATCTCCCCATCAATTGAGGAGAATGTCTATAGTATCCATATGGATGTTCATTTCGCAATCACCGCGTGCGGACGGGGAGAGAGCGTAATGTCGGCCGGTTCTGGGATCGTGACCGTCGGCCCGGTGATGACAGGTTTTTCTTCCTGTCACCACCGGGAACAGGTTGGTTAAGCGACGCGCTTCGTCTTGCCGGAGAGGTAGTCCACGAGGACATACTCGCCGAGCCGTTCCGGCGTGGCGTAGAAGGCGCGGCCCTTGTTGATTTGCGTCATCTGGTTAACGAACTCCATCAAACTCCGGCCCCGCTCCAGCATGAAGGTATTGATGACGATGCCGTCCTTCGTGCAGCGGACGACCTCGCGCAGCGTCTCCTGAATTGTGCGGAAGGTCGGCGGATAGGAGAAGTAGGGTTCGCCGTCCTCGATGTGCGCGGTCGGCTCGCCGTCCGTGATGACGATGATCTGCTTGTTGCCGCCCCGCTGCCGCGCGAGCAGTTGCCGCGCGAGCATCAGGCCATGCTGGAGGTTCGTGCCGTACTCGTACTCACTCCAGTCCATCTCCGCCAGTTCGCGCGGCTTCAGTTCGTGCGCGAGGTAGGAGAAGCCGACGATATGCAACTGGTCGCGCGGGAACTGACCGCGAATCAGGCTGTCGAGCGCCATCGCGACCTTTTTCGCGGCCGCCCAGCAACCGCGTAGGAGCATCGAACGGCTCATGTCAATCATCAGGACGGTGCTGGACTGCGTCTGTAACTCGGTGCGGTAGACCTCGAAATCCTGCGGCTGGATGCGGACAGGAGCGCCAATACCGTTCCGTTCGATGGCGTTCATCAGCGTCTCGCGCAGGTCGAGCAGGAAGGGGTCGCCGAACTCGTACAGTTTCGTCTCATCCGTCCGCTCGCCACCCGCGCCGCGCCGCTCGGCATCGTGCTTGCCGAAGCGATCCTGCTTCATCTGCTGGAAAATGTCTTGCAGCGCCTTCTGGCCGATCTTGCGGAGTCCGCGCGGCGTCAATTCCAGTTTGCTTCCCTTGCGTTCGAGGTAGCCCGCATCTTCAAGCGTTTTGACGAGTTGCTGCAACTGTTCGAGTGACTGCGCCGCGTCGTCGCCGAGCAGATCGCGCAGTTGCTCGCGGTCAATCTTGTTGAGGTCCCCCATGCTCTGGGCGGCGCGGAGGTCCGCTTCCAATTCGTCCATCCCCTGCATGCGGCCCATCACGTCGAGCGCCTCGCCCATGCCGACCGACTCGTCGCCACCGAAGCCGTAGCCGTCCATGTCCATCGGGAAGAGTTGCTGCAAGTTGCCGCCGAGCCGAGCGAGGTCAATCTTCAGGCGGTCGTCGCGCAGCAAGGCATCCATCACGCCCTGCAACTGGGCGCGCTGCTCCGGCGTCATCGAATTAAGGAGGTTCTGCATCCGTGCCATCTGTTTGGCGAGGTGCTCGATCAGGTCGTCAATCGTGTTGAGACCGGGCGGGAAATACTGCCCGTGCTTCTCCATGAACTGCGCGAACTGCGGGTCCTCACCGCGCTGATGGCGTTCCAGCATCTCGTTGAGATCGCGCACCATCTCGCGCATCGCCGCCATGTCTTCGGGCGTCATATTCTTGAGCGAGTCCATCATGCCCTGGAAGGTGTTGCCGAGCATCCGCTGCTGCAACTCGCCCATCAGGTCCTGGAACATCTGCCGCGCCTCGGGATCCATGAACTCATAGTCCTGCAGCCCCTTGATCTTGCCACCGGGGTCCTTCGGCAGATCGTCCAGATAGCGATTCTTGCGGTTCGCGATGTTCTCGAACATTTTCCGCATGCTGTCATCCGGCGCGTCGCCCTGTTGGCCGGATTGCTGTTCGCCATCCTCGGCTGCCTGCTGCGTGCTGTCTGCCGCCTGCTTCTCCACCGCGTCATCGAGGCGCTTCTGGATACCGGCGCGCTCCTGATCCACGATGTCGTCCAGTTTCTGCTGAATGTCATCGAGGACGGAACCCATGTCGTAGCGAGAGAGTTCCTGCTGGCGCATCTGCTTCAGGCGTTCCATCATGTCGCGCATGCCGGGCATGCGGCCACTCCTGAGGTCCGCGCCGCGCTTCATGATGCGCTCCAATGCGCGGCGCAGATCGCCATCCTTAATCATATCGTCGGAGATCGCCTCAAGGAGATCATCAGCATCGAACGGATGGACGTTCTGCGTGCCGTCCCAGTTGCTATAGCGGAAGACCATGCGGGTTCCCCCTTTAGCAATGAGCAATGAGCAATGAGTGGTGCGATGTCTCGTCCTCATTGCTCGTTGCTCGTTGCTCATTGCTCCTTACGCCCGGTAGCGATACCGCGCGCCGTCCTGGTTCTTGTTGAGGCGGCGGTTGAGGTGCAAGCCTTCGAGGATGAACTCGATGGCGGAAGCGACGTGCGCCGGTTCGTTCGGCGCGCCGAGTTTCGTGATTGCCGCATCCATTCCGGCGAGGGACTGCATGTGGCGCAGATAATCCCGCGCGGGCATGCCGTCCGAGACATCGAGGCTCATCCCCTTCTCAAAGGAGCGGATGACGCCTTCCAGTTCGGAGAGGCGGAAATGGCGCTCGAACGTCGTCGCCGTCGCCTGCTGGACAAGCCGTTCAACGACGCGCTGCTCGTCCATCTCGCCCATGCTTTCCAGTTCGATCTTGCCGGCGGTGGAGGCGACGACGGCGGGCAGATCGCTGATGCGCGGCACGGCGGTCTCCTCACCGAGAATGATCGCGCGGCGCAGGGCGCTGGAAACGAGGTTCTCGTAGTTGGCGATCGAGACGCGCACGGAAACGCCCGACTTCTGCGAAATCTGCGGCGATTTGCGCGCGAGGTGCGTCAGTTCGGCGACGATCTCCTTCATGTACTGCGGCGTGTCCACAGCGATCCCATCATCCGCGAAGTGGTTGCGCTCGCGCTCCATGATGTCCATTTCGTACTCAATCGTCTTCGGATAGTGCGTGCGGATTTCAGAGCCAAAGCGATCCTTAAGGGGCGTGATGATCCGGCCACGGTTCGTGTAATCCTCCGGGTTTGCCGAGACGACGATGTACATGTCGAGATCAAGCCGCACCTTGTAGCCGCGAATCTGGACATCGCGCTCCTCCATGATGTTGAGGAGGCCGACCTGAATGCGCTCGGCGAGGTCGGGCAGTTCGTTGATGCAGAAGATGCCCCGATTCGTGCGCGGCACCATGCCGTAGTGGATCGTCAGTTCATCCGAAAGGTAGCGCCCCTCGGCGACCTTGATCGGGTCCACCTCGCCGATCAAGTCGGCGATTGTCGTGTCCGGCGTGGCGAGTTTCTCGCCGTAGCGGCGGTCGCGCGGCAGCCAGTCTATCGGCGTTGCATCGCCCATCTCGGCGACGATCGCCCGGCCTTGCGCGGACTCCGGCGCGTAGGGGTTGTCGTTCAGTTCCGTCCCGGCGACGTAGGGGACTGCGGGATCAAGCAGGTTAATCAGCGAACGGGCGAGCCGCGTCTTCGCCTGACCGCGCTCGCCGAGCAGGACAATGTCCTGACCGGAAAGGATGGCATTCTCGATCTGCGGCAGGATCGTATCTTCGTAGCCGAGGATACCGGGGAAGTACTCCTCGCCCTTGCGCATTTTGTCTATCAGGTTCTTGCGCATCTCGGCTTTGACCGGCAGAACCTGGTAGCCGCTCGCGCGTAGCGCTCCGAGTGTCGTGGGCTGTGGCGCCGTTGCCATTCCGTTGTGCTCCCATCTGTGCGAACGATGACCGGATGCCTC
>JALYUS010000091.1 GCA_030853625.1 Chloroflexota bacterium | reverse complement strand
CTCGCCGACCGCGCGGATGCGGCGGTTGCCGAGATGGTCAATGTCGTCCGGCTCGCCGACCCCATTGTTCAGGCGGATCATCGTCGAGACGATCTTGATGATGTCCTCATGGGTCAGGACACGGGTCTCATTCGCTGCGTCTTCACCGAGCCGCTTATTCAACTTGTACCGACCGACCTTCGCGAGATCGTAGCGGCGCGCATAGAAGAAGAGGTTCTTGAGCAGGTTCTCGGCGTTCTCACGCGTCGGCGGATCGCCTGGCCGGATGCGCTTGTAGAGTTCCAGCAGCGCCTCGTCGCGCCCCTTCTTCTCGTCCGTCGTCCCCTTCATCGGTTCCTTGTCGAGCGTCGCCGCGATGTAGCGGTGATGCTCGTCGGTGTCAATCTCCTTGAAGAGATCCATCAGTTGCTCGTCCGTGCCGTAGCCGAGGGCGCGCAGCAGGATCGTTACCGGCATGCGCCGCTTGCGATCCACCTTGACGGAGAGAATATCCCGATTGGAGGTCTCGAACTCCAGCCATGCACCGCGGTTCGGGATCAGTTTCGCTGCGAACAGATGACGCCCCGTCGAGGGGTCCTCCGTCGCGGTGAAGTAGATACCGGGCGAGCGAACGAGTTGCGAGACGACGACGCGCTCCGCACCGTTGATGATGAACGTGCCATCGCGCGTCATCATCGGGAAGTCGCCCATAAAGATTTCGGAGTCCTTGATTTCGCCCGTCTCCTTGATAAGCAGGCGTGTCTGGACGCGCAACGGGACGGAGTAAGTCATATCTCGCTCGCGGCACTCGCCCTCGGTATAGCGGGCCTCACCGAACGCGAAATCAAGGAAGGAGAGTTCCATGCTCTTGCCGGTGAAATCGGTGATCGGCGAAATCTCCGCGAGGAGTTCCTTCATCCCTTCTTCGAGAAACCAGCGAAAAGAATCGAGTTGAATTTGGACGAGGTGCGGCATCTCCAATACCGCCGGAATCTTGCCAAATGAGCGGCGATCCGGGAACGGAATCACGCGCTGCGGGGAAGTTTGAACCTCAATCACCATGCGTCTTTCCCCCTTGAAGCACTACAGACCCAAAACACTCTGCGGATGACCGGCATGTCGCGTGAGTACCGTGCGGCATGCCGGTCCGTTACCGTTTCACGAACGGGCTTCTCTCAGCCGGACTTGCGCCCGACCGCCGGTTGCCGTATGCTGGTGCGTAACGGGACTAGAAGAGCGGAGACACCAGAAGGGCGAGGTTTCCCCCACCCAATATCGTTCATCTCGGATCGTTCGATGTGGCAATCTACCTCGATCTTATGTCTGACGCCGATCGCACCGCCGCAGGCATCCGCAAACATGCAGTATACTACGAATCACATCTTCGTCAATAGCCCCTGCGCATAATTCCTGAATATGCCCAGTGACGATGCATGTCGCCTATGACGGAGATATGTGTAGTCTATGCTGAAAGGGACCTAACCCCCGGCCCCTTCCCGCGAGGAAGGGGGGACTCTTTGCAATGCCACGGTATTCTGCTAAACACCCTGCTCTCGCGGAGGCTCGCTCCCCTTCCTCGCGGGAAGGGGCCGGGGGTTAGGTCCCCTCAATCCCGCAGTTTGTTCCCGCAGTTCGGGCAAAACTTCGGCGGGCCACCGTCCGGCATCGCGGTGAGGCTGAAGCCGCAGTTCGGACAAAACTTCGGCCCCATCGTCGGCGCGCTTCCGCCCGCAGATGGAGACGGAGCGGCTTGGCCACCGGCTGCTGCCGACTGCTGACTGCCGACTGCCGACTGCGTTGGTTCCTGCGACTGTTGGCGCATCGCGCTGGCGATCTGGCTACCGAGACCGAAGCCGATGCCCGCGCCGAGTGCATCGCCGCCGGAGCCGGGATTGTTCGCGGCATCGCCAATCGCCTGCGCCGTGCGGTACTTCATATATTGATCGAGGTTGCCGAGGGCGCCCATGCTCGACCGCTCGTCAATCTTCGCCTGCACCTCGTCCGGCGGCGTGATCGCGCCGATCTGGAATGAATCGAGTTGCAGGCCATAGGCGGCGAACTGATCGGCGACCGCAGTCTTGGTCGCCAGCGCCAACTGCTCGTACATTACCGCCAAATCGAGGACGCTCTTCATTACCTGGCCCATCAGCACCGTCAGTTGCTGGACGATGATCGAGCGGAGGTAGTTGCCGATGTCTTCGGCGCGGAAGACACCCTGCGTGCCGACGATCGTGTTGACGAAGAGTTGCGGATCCACGACGCGCATCGCATAGGTGCCGAACGAACGGAGCCGCACGACACCGAGATCGCTGTCCCGGTAGATGATCGGCTGCGGCGTCCCCCATTTCATGTCGAGGAACTCTTTGAGCGAGACATAGACGACCTCAGCCCGAAAAGGCGACTTGTGCCCAAAGGGAATGCTGAGGATACCGGCGAGGATCGGGATATTCTGCGTCGAGAGCGTGTGTCGCCCCGGCGGCAGCGTGTCGAGCGCCTTACCGTCCCGGAAGAAAACCGCCACCTGGCTATCGCGCACGATGCACTGCGAACCAAGCCGGAACTCCCCGGAGCCATACTCCGGCACCCGGTGAACGATCTCATTACTCCCCTGGTCTACCCATTCAATGACATCTAAAATCGCCACGTCTGTCGCTCCTTTGTCGCGAAGCAATGAGCAACGAGCAATGAGCAATGAGTTATTCTCGCTCGCGTTGCTCGTACCATCAGCCGTATTACTACTGCTGCCTGCCGGGCGGTGGCGCTTGCGGATGCGGCTGCTCACTCGGCTCATTGCTCATTGCTCGTTGCTCATTGCTTGTGTCTCCCGCGCCGAGGGCGGCGCCTTCGTGGACGCCCACGCGCGCTTTGAGGGCGGCGAGATCGTCCATATCCTGGCCCGCCGGGAGCGCCTGCTGGCCACCGCCCTGCACGCGGGCCTTCAGTTTAGCGAGATCGTCCTCCACTTCGAGGCCGCTGTCGAGTTCGGCGAACTGCGCGGCCATTGAACCGGATGCAAGGTCCTGCTCGGCGAGCGCCTTCGCTTCGTTGGAACGGATGCGCCGCTCCATGCGATCGAGTTCCTCGCCCGGCTCCAATGATTTCAGGCCGGACATCGTGCTGGAGACTTTTTGCACCGCCTCGGCCCGTCGCTGCCGCGCGATCAATACGTCCCGGTTGGCGCGGGCGGACTCGTACTTCGCCTCCAACTGCTGCAACTGCCCCTTCAGTTTCGTGACCATCTCTTCCTGCGATTGCAAGTTCGAGGCATAAACCTGCGCGTGCCCGTCGTTGTCCCGCTTGCGGCGCAGCGCTTCCCGCGCGAGGTCATCCTTGCCCTGCGTCACGGCGAGTTCCGCCTTGCGATCCCACTCGGCGGCCTGGTGTGCGGATTGCTCGTAATCCATTTGCAGTTCTTTTTCCTGCGCGATCATCGCCGCGACCTGCCCGCGCGCCATGTGAATCTGGTCGTTCATTTCGCGGATCAACTGATCCAGCATCTTTGCGGGGTCTTCGGCATGGTCAACCATGTCATTGACATTGGCACGAATCAGCCGTGTCATCCGGTCGAGAATACCCATGAGTTCTCGTCTCCTTCTCCATACCAGGGGCTGCAATCTCGCCTATTATCGCCCTGTTGTTGCTGCCTCTCGCGGATAGAACTCCACATCGGTGCGATTCATCGTCTGGCCGACAAGCGCCTGACGGTCGCTGCCCCAATCACGCAGGACGAGATAGGCGCCATCAACACCCGCATAGACGTAGGCGTTGACCGTACCCGTTCGCTCGCCCGCCGCGCCCGTGATCGTACCCGCACCGCTGAGATGCTCGACGAGCGAGTACGTAATACCACCGAAGATCAGCGGCGTGACGGGCGGGACGCGCGTCCAGAAATCCACCTGCTCGGTCAGCGCCAGCGGTCGCGATCCGTCGCCCGGCACGATCAGCCACTTCGTCACGTCGCCATCGCGCAGCAGGTAATCGGTCCACGGCGCAGCGCCGTCCACGCGGGTGCGCGCGGCGACGAGCCAGTCCTGACCGTCTACGGTCACTGCGTCGTTGAGGTTGAGGAGCGGTAACGGCTCAGTCGCGGTCGTCGTCGGCAGCAGCGCGGGCGCCTTGACGACATCGAAGAGTTTCGTATTCTCAGTCGGCTGGCCGGTCTGAAAGACATCGGCCCGCGCGTTGAACCGCTCCTGCAAATCCCGCACCGTGCTATCGAGATCAGCGAGGGGCGCGTGGAGATCGCCGCTCTCGGCAGCCTGTTCGATCGCATCCACCTTTGCGCCGACCTCGTCCACGCCATCGGCGAGCGCGAGGTCGAACTGATAGAGTTGATCGAGGGCGCGCTCGTCCACGCGCACATTGTCCCGCAGCCCGGCGTAGCCGTAGGTCGCGGTACGCACGCGATCAACGAAGTGATTGAGCCTCCCGGCGGCCTGGTCCACCGGCGCGAGTTGATCGAGGCGGCGCGCGGCGAGCAGCGTCTGCTGGACGCGCGTCAGCCGTGTGTGCTGCGCGGCGTACTCCTGCGCGAGCATCCGGCGGAGTGCGCCATCGGCATCGCGCCGCGCCTCTTTCTCGTGGTAGCCACGATAGCCGGGAATCCGATCCAGCCTGCTCGGTCGGCGGGCGGGCGCGGTTTGAGAATAGCGCATGCGTGCATCAGTATCAGTCATCGCGTCCTCCGGTCACGTCGTATCATAACAGGACCCAGGAGAAGATACGACGGGTAGCGCGCGGCGGTTCCACAACGAAGGAGAAAAGACTGAGGACTGAGAGAGGTTCATCGGCGCCCGTTCGCGTGGCGACGGCGGGGACAACAATGCTGTGAGAGGAGCAACGAAAGCCGAGAGCACAACGCTCAGTCCTCAGTCTTCAGTCCTCAGTCCTTCCCGCGCAGCAGGCAACTCGATCGTAAAAGTCGTGCCGATGCCGGGTTCGCTCTCGAAGCCGATGGTCCCGCCTTGTAATTCGACGAGGCGTTGGGTGAGGGCAAGGCCGAGGCCGGTGCCGTTGTAGCGACGCGAGAGCGAGCCGTCAATCTGCCGAAACGCCTCGAAGACTTTGGGCGCATCCTCCGGGCGGATGCCGATGCCGGTGTCCGTAATGCGAATGCAGACCTGATCTTCCCTCCCCACCGCCTCAACCGTGATGCGCCCGCCTTCCGGGGTGAACTTGTTCGCGTTCGAGAGAACGTTAAGGACGATCTGCCGAAACCGCGACCGATCCGCGTAGACATGCGGCGTTGTCGGCGCGACGGCGACGGCAAGCGTCTGCCGATTGGCGAGAATGAGCGGGGCCATCACACGCTCGGCTTCCCGCAGTTCATCCGCGACCGCGAAGGCGACGGGGCGCATCTCCATCTTACCGGACTCGATCTTCGCGACATCGAGCACATCGTTAATCAGCGAGAGCAGATGCCGCGCGCTGGAATGGATGTCCATCAGGCATTCGCGGCGTTCGTCTTCATTAATAACGATGTCATCCGCAAGCAATTCCGAGAAGCCGATGATCGCGTTCAGGGGCGTGCGCAATTCGTGGCTCATCGTGGCGAGAAATTCGCTTTTGTGCTGGTTCGCCGTTTCAAGGTCGCCGTTCAACTGGCGCAACGCCGCCACCTGCGTCTGAATCTGTTCGTACAGCCGCGCATTTGAGACGGCAATCGCGACCTGTGCCGCGTATTGTTCGAGCCGTGCGACATCCCGCTCACTAAAGACATCTGCCCGGCTATGGATGAGATAGAGTGTCCCGATCACCGTCCCCGCGACGATCAGCGGCGTGCCGAGGACATTGCGCATCCGTGGTGCGACACGTGGAGATGCGGGGTATGACCGCCCCACCCACGCGGAGTCGCGGAAGATGTCGCCGACACACAGGGTGCGGCGCGACCGGATGATCTCGCCATTGACGCTACCCGCCACCGGAATCCGGAACCCGACTTGCGTCTCATCGAAGCCGAAATCGCTCACCACGCGCAAGGTCTCGCCATCCGGCTCCAGCAACGTCACACTGCCCGATTCCGCGGGGATGATCGCGCGGATTTCCGACAGGACACGCGGGAGGACGACCGCCGGATCGAGCGATGCGCTAACGGCCATACCGATGTCGTGCATCGTCTCCAGTTCGGAGTTGAGCGTGCGCAGTTCATCCACTTGCCGCCGCACCTGCGCGAAGAGACGCGCGTTCGCCACGGCCACTGCTACCTGGCTACTATATCGCTCGATCCGGTCAATATCCTCCGCGTGATAGACCGCCGGCGACCCGTGGGCGAGATACATCGTGCCGATGCTCTCTCCACCGATACGCAGGGGCGCGCAGAGGATGCTACGCAACTCGTCCGGTTGCACGTTGATCCGGTGCGAGCGGGCGAGCCATTCGTCCGACTGCCAGAAGTCATCCACACAGATCGTTTCGCCGCGTGTGTAGACGGTGCCATTCAGGCTCTGACCGATCTGCATCTCGGTACCGAGGAGCGGTTCGATCACGGAACCCGTGCCCGCTTCGACACGCAACACGCCTCGCTCCGGCACATCGAGGCAGATCATCCCCTGCTGATACGGTACGGCGCGCGCAATTTCCGCCAGCACGCGGCGGAGGACAGCCGGGAGATCAAGCGTCCCCGTCGTCGCGAGGCCGACCTCCCGCAGCGTTTCCAGTTCATCATTGAGTCGCTGCAACTGGCTCACTTGTTGCACGCTTTGCATGTAGAGGCGGGCATTGGCAATCGCGGCGGCGGCCTGCGTCGCCACAGCGCGCAACCGCTCTAAATCCTCATTCGTGTATGCATCCGGGATATACCGTGCCAGATAAATCGTGCCAATCGCCCGCTCGCGCGCGATGAGCGGCACACAGAGCGCCGCCCGGAGGCGGGAATCGCGCAGAGGTGGAATAAACCGCCGTATTGTGGTGCGCGGATCGCGGAGGTCCGCGATACAGAGCGGCTGACAATGTTCAAAAACCCACCCGTTCAGGCTATCTCGCTTGGGCACGAACTCGCCGAGTTGCGGGCCACCCAGCGCGGAGACTGTGCGTGCAGCGACAACGCGCAGTGCGTCCGGCGTTTCGTCCATCATCAGGAATGCCCGGTCATGCGGGATGAGCGCGGCCACCGCAGCAAGGACGCGGTTCACGACCTCATCGAAATCGAGCGACGCCGCGACCGTCGCGCCCACCTCGGCAAGCGTGGCCAGTTCGGTCATCCGCTGCTGTGTCTGCGTGTACAGTTGCGCATTGCGGACGGCAACCGCGAGTTGATTGCTGACCGTCTCCGACAGCGCGATTTCGTTCACCGTAAAGATGCGCGGCGCGCTCGTCGCGTGCAATGCCATCACGCCATACCACGCGCCTTCAATGAGAATCGGCACGAGCAGGAGCGCGCGAACGCCGTTCGCCCCGAAGATCGTCCGCTCGAGCGGCAACAGCCGGACATCTGACGCGACATCGTCAATCACGACGGGGCATCGGTACTCCTCAATTGCGCGGAGCGTGAAGGTCTCATCGAGGGGGATCGGGGCATCCTGCCAGGGCTGCGGAAGTAACCGATCGGCGACGAGGTGGAGCGTTCGATCCGCGAAATTGACGATGCCGACCGCTCCCTGATCGAGATGCAGGAGTTCGACCAGGGCATCAAGCGCGTACTGGAAGATCGTTGGGAGATCCGTCGTCGCATTGACGCGCAACGCAAGTGCGTTAATCGCGGTGAGAACGGTGTTCGTCTCCTCCAACCGCTGTTGCGCGAGAACATGCGCGGTCGTTTCAATCGAATTGAGCATCACGGCATAGCAGTGCCCGGCATCGTCATGCAGCGGGGTAATGTCGTAATTCCAATAGGTGCGGCCGCGCGCGAAGCCGTCGTATGCGTAGTCCTGGACGTGCAGTGCGTTGCCGGTGCGCGCGATGTCCTGGACGACGGTGTGAAATTGCGTGGTAAGCGTCTCAGGAAAAATCTCTCGAAAGCCGCAGCCAACGAGATCGCGATCAAGCCATTCGGGATCGAGAATACGCCTGGCCTGTTCGTTGGCAAGCAGAATCCGTAGCGTGTCGGGCTCGATCACGAGGATGCCGACCGGCGCCGTCTTCAAGATGGTGGCGAGTAACTCGTCGCGCACGTCCGTTTGAACACGCATTGCCTAACCGCCCACTCTGCCGTTAAACGCATCCATGATGTCACGTGAGGGAGTAGAGTCCAACAATTGACTCGCGACAACAAGGACATCACTTGCTTGAACGTGATCCAGGCAGTTTCGTGACGGGCATCCGTCCGGCCTGCCGAGCGTGTAGCCGGTGTAGAAGCAAGGAGAGCAGGCAATCGTGCTCCGCAGCACGATAACTCGCGCGCCGGGCGGCACAGCCAGCGCGCCCGGATTGCATTCGACGGCCCCATATGGCGCCCACGCGCGGTGATTCGAGGGGCCGAAGATGACGATGGCCCGCGCGCCGACCGCCGCTGCGAGATGGGCCATCCCGTTATCGCTGCCGATAAAGAGCGCGGCATCAGCGTAGACCGCCGCCGAAACCGCGATGTCGGATCCGCCTGTCAGATCGAGCGCGGGCGTTGAGCCGAGATGCCGCAGCAGTTCGTCCGCCGCGTCACGGGCATGCGAATCGCGCCCGCCGGTAATGACGAGCCGGTAGCCATCCGCTGCGAGCGTCTGACCAACCGCCGCCATGCGCGCCGGCGACCACTGCCGCGCCGGGCCGAAGGCGCCGACGCCGGGATGAAGCGCGATGTACGGTGCGCCCGTACCAATCAGGGCATGCGCGATTGTCCGCGCGTCTTCAGAAATCGCGACGGTGGGGCGTGCATCGCCTGCGGTCGCGCCGAGCAGCCCGACGACATCGAGCCAGTACGCCCATTCCGGCATCGCGCCAAAGCCGTGATCGCGCACCGCGTGGGTGAGGAAATCGCCCCGCCCATTGTCAAGCCCGGCACGGATCGGCGCGCCAGTGGCGAGGGCGAGCGCGCGATATTTCATAGCGCCCCAAGCGGTCGTCAGGTGATGGAAGAAGACCACGGCGTCGTACTGCCGCGCGCGGAGTTCGCTGCTGAATCGGGCGAGGTCCTGGATCGCGCGCGCGTTCGCAATGCCACGCGGTGTATCGTACGCTTCCTTCGCGAAGGTCAGGACTTCACCCACAGATGGCTCGCGTTCGAGCACGACCCGCGCGCCGGGGGCGACGAGCGCGTCAATGCGGGCATCCGGCAGCCGATCGCGGAGCGCGCGGAGCGCGGGCAGCGTGCCGATCGCATCACCAATATCGGCTAATTTAACAACGAGCACGCGGTGCATCGTCTCACTCATCGCGCCGCCCCTTCCAGGACGGCGAGCGTCTCGCGCGCGCACCGCTCCCACGTAAATCGCGCCGACCGCTCCGGCCCGGCGATGGCAAGGCGGGCGCGAAGCGTGTCGTCTGTAACTGCTCGCACGAGCGCCGCGCCGAGCGCTGCTTCATCGAGCGGGTCCACAAGCAGGCCGGCATCGCCGACGATTTCCGGCAGGCTCGTCGTATTCGATGCGACGACCGGCAGACCATACGACAGCGCTTCGAGCGCGGGCATGCCGAAACCCTCGAAGAGCGACGGAAAGGCGAAGGCGGCAGCACCAGTGTAGAGCGCGGGCAGATCGTCGTCCGCCACGTAGCCCGTGAAATGCACGCGTGCGGTCAGTCCGCATTCCGCCACTGCCGCATAGATCGGCTCCCGAAGCCAGCCCATCCGCCCAGCGATCACCAGTGTATGCGGCAGCCCCGCGTCCACGACTTGCCGGAACGCGCCGATCAGCCGCTGAAGGTTCTTACGTGGCTGCACCGTACCGAGAAAAAGGACGTACGGCGGGGTGATTCCCAAACGCTCGACCGTTGCACGCACCGCATTGTCCGACAGCCGATCCACGACCGGGCGGACGCCGTGATGGACAACGGTGATTTTCTTCTCCGGCACAGCGAGCATTGTCACGAGATCATCGCGAGTCGCGCCGGAGACCGCAATCACCCGCCGCGCCGCCCGGACGCTCCATCGTGTGGACCAATCGAGATAACGGCGCGACGACGCGGTATGCGCCTCCGGGAAACGGCGATAGCCGAGATCGTGAATCGTTACGACCGTCGCGCGCGGATGGATGATCGGCACGACATGCGCCGGGACAAACAACACATCCGGGCGGTGGCGTGCCATCTCCCACGAGAGCCGCAGGTGCGTCCAGAGACGCGGAAACCGAATTACTCGCCACTCCCAGCGGGGTGGCAGCGGCAGCAGATCATCCGGCGGCGGGCCGGGCGCGATGAGCCGCCACCGGTGCGGCGTCTCCATTCTCATCAAGGTGCGCAACAGAGAGACGCTGTACTGCTCCGTCCCGGTGCGGTACGCGGGCAACGTCCGGCTCGCGTCCACGGCGATCGTTAGCGGACGCATGGCAGCGCGAGCAGGCGGTCGGCAACGGCGAGGATGTCCGCCACGGTGAGGATCGTCAGGCAGGGCGGGGCAGGCGGACGACTACGTGAGAGATCGCCGCAGCCGAGGCAGGGAATGTCGCGCCGATCCGCCGTGATCGCGACGTGCCGCGCCGGGTCGCCCCACGGCCCGAACTGCGCGACATCGGCGGGACCATAGAGATGGACCGTCGGCGTGCGGACGGCGACCGCGAGATGCAACGAGCCGCAGTCCGGCCCGAGGACGAGCGCCGCCCGCTCGTAGACCGCGCCGAGCGTTGGGAAGTCCGTCTTCCCGGTGAGATCGAGCGCGGGATGGGTCATCGCGGCGGCCACCTCACCCGTCAGCGATTCATCGCCCGGCGCGCCGGTCAGGACAATCGCCGCGCCATAGCGTGTCGCGAGCGCATCCGCCACCTGTGCCCACCGCTCCGGCAGCCATCGCTTGACGGGTGCCCCCGCGCTCGGGTTGATCGCAACCAGGGGTGTATCAAGCCCCCAGCCGTTCAGTAATTCCGCCGCCTTCGCATGTGCCGCTTTCGGAACCCGAAAGACCATTGGGTGTGCCGTTATCAGTGCGGCGTCATCCGGCGGTAGAGCACGTGGCGGCTGCCCGGTGGCGCGGGCGATCAAGGCTTCGATCAGCAGCAGATTTGCGCGGGCGGCGTGCATGCGTGGAACGAACGGGAGCGACTGGGTGAGCGCGGGCCGCGTGTCGGGATGATCGAAGCCGAGGACAAGCGGGATACGTGCGACGCCCGCCGTACCGCCGCCCCACCAATGGTCGGGCCGGAGGATGAGCGCGGCGTCGTACCGGCCCTCTCTGAGATGCCGCGCCATGAACCACAAGTCTACATAGGGCCGCACCGGGTGCGGTTTCGGGCCGCGCGTGATGCCGGGGAAGCAGTGCGCCTCGACCGTGATCCCCTCGGGGCCATTGAACGCAACCGGGCACGACGACGGATCAACAGAGAGCGTCACCTGTACATCCGGCAATGCCGCCCGCAGCCGGGCGAGCGCCGGGGTGAGCATCAGGAGGTCGCCGAGATGGTCGGGGCGAATGAGGACGACGCGGCGCACCGCTTCGAGCGGCGGCGGTTTCCACAGTTGCACGAACAGCCCGCCCGCCCGCATCATCCCACGGCGCGCGAGGTACTGGGGGTTCAAGTTCAAAGGGCGGCTCCCACCAGTTCGTCGGCGGCGGCACGCACCGCCGCGACCGTCACAGCGTCCATGCAGCGTATCGTACCGCAGGTGCAGGCGAGCCTGCCACGCCGGAAGCAGGGCGACCACGGCATGCGCCCAACGGCCATCATTCCGCGCCCGCCGTAGAGGCCATACTGGCGCGCATCGGTTGGCCCGAAGATGCAGAGCGTCGGCGCACCTCCTGCGAGGGCACAGTGCGTCGTCCCGGAGTCATTGCCGATGTAGAGCGTCGCGTGGTGCGCCACCGCTTCGAGCATCGCGAAGTCGAGTGTATCCGTCAGATCAACCGATGGATAGCGCATCGCGGAGCGCATCGTTTGCACCGCATCGGTATCCGTCGCCGCGCCGAGCAGCAACGCCGTGCCGCCGTGTGATTCCAATAAACCATCTGCGAGCGCGGCGAAGCGATCCGGCGGCCATCGCTTCGGCGTCAACGCCATGCCGGGGTTGACACCGCCGCCCGGATGGATCACCCAGAGCGGGCGCTGCCATCCCCGCTCCGCGATCATCGTTGCGGCCCGCGCGACGGCCTCGGCGGGGGGGCGATAGTCCGTCCCCTGCCCCGGCAAGGGTGGCGCGCCAATCGCCGTGCCGACGCGCCCGTACAGATCGGCCTCATGGACCGCGTGATCGTCCGGCGGGGTCGCCACCCGATCGGTGTAGAGGAAGCCACGCCCTCCGCTGTCCAGCCCGACGCGACGCGGAATTTTCGCCAGCGCAACGAGTAATCCGAGCAGCGGCGAGCGATCCGGCACGAGCGCGCAATCGAAATCCGCCGCCCACAGCCGCCCCGCCCACTTCCGCAGATCACGCAGCCCGAGAGACGGCGGCACAGCGAGTAGCGCATCCAGATGCGGACTATCCACAATCACCGGCGCGCACCATTGGCTCGTCGCGAAGGTCACATCGCTGCTGGGATATGCCGCCTTTATCGCCGCAAGCAGTGGCGTCGTAAAGAGCACATCGCCCATGCAGCACGGCTTGAGCACGAGCATCCGTCGCGGCGCCATCCAGCCACCACGCGGCGTCCGCCTCAGTGGCCAGCAGAGCATCCCAAGCAGATGGCAGACCACACTCATCGCCGCATCCCGCGCCCGCTCCGACCATTCGATGTCAAGCGGCCATTTCTTTCGGCTGTTCTTCATCGCAAATGTATCTCCTCCCCTTTCTTATAAGGAAGGGGGCAGGGGGTTAGGTTTCCGGTGCGTCTCCTACAGCGAACATCAACTCGCCGCGCGCCGCGATTTTGCCATCCACGGTCGCGGTTGCCTGCCCTTTGCCGATGCCGCGCCGCATCGCGCCGAGGGTCACGGCGAGGCGCAGCGTGTCGCCGGGGCGCACCTGGCGCTTGAAGCGCAGGCCGTCAATACCGGCGAAAAAGGCGAGTTTACTCGCGAACTCGTCCATACTGAGGAGCGCGACCGCGCCGACCTGCGCCAACGCCTCAACGATCAGCACGCCGGGCATCACCGCATACTGCGGGAAATGGCCGGGAACCCAGAAGGCATCGGCGCGCACATCCAACTCACCGACCGCTGACGTGCCCCGCTCCAGTTGGATGATACGATCCACGAGCAGGAAGGGCGCGCGATGGGGAATGATCGCCTCGATTGCCGCCCGATCAAGCATGCTGCACCTCGGTCTCGATTACTCTTCCGTTCCGCCCAGCGATTGACGTTGCCGCAGCGCGCGCCGCCGGGCGATCGCTCGCCGCAATCGCATCTGCCGAGCGATAAAGACGACGAGCAGAACGATTAAGGCGATGATGATGTACAGATAGATTGAGAACACCGCGCGCCAATCCTTGCATTATTCTCCGGTGGCGGCCTTTAGCCTGCCGAACGTCGCAGCATTGGGCTAAAGCCCGTCACCACCAATACACTGGTAGTACATCATCAGACGGTCGCTGCTTCGCGCGCGAATGCGCCACGCCGGACGAGTTGCCGCCGCTGTTGCCCGACACCGATGAGG
>JALYUS010000076.1 GCA_030853625.1 Chloroflexota bacterium | reverse complement strand
ACAGAAACAGGATGGTCTGCACCTGTTTGAGCAGATCGGCTTCGGTCTCCACCTGGAAATCCAGATCATTCTGTGGGGCGATCCGATGCCGCGTGGTCAGGACATCCGTGATCTCGCCTGCGGCGGCATCCGCCGTCTTTTCACTCGCCGCCTTGAGCCAGATGATGTCCACAACCTTGCCATGATTGGTGACCGCCCCGTTCGCCTGATCCCCGAAGAGGACATTCAGATAGGTCGTGAGGGGGACGAAGACCTGCTCGTCGGGCGAATTGATGCCGCCACCCTTCGGGAGGACGCCGAGCACGCGCATCCCCTGGCCGGCGACTCTGATCGTCCGCCCGGTCGGGTCGTCCGTGCCAAAGAGCGCGGTCGCGACATTCGCGCCGAGCACGACGACGCGCGCGTTCGTGCCAACGTCCGATTGCGCGATGAAATCACCGTTGCCGAGATCAATGGCATGCACGACGGCGTATTCCGGCCAGACACCGGCGACTGTTGCAAAGAAGTTCGCGGAGCCTGCAACGATCTGCGCGCCCCGGCTTGCCTCCGGTGAGACGGCCAGACCGTCCGGCACCAGGCTTGGATCGGTGAGCGCCTGGGCATCCTCAATCGTCAGGCTCGCTACCCGCCGACCGCTGGAGACGCCGTTCACTTTCGCCGCTTGCCCCCGGATCAGGACGAGGTTCGTGCCATTCTTTTCCAGTTCACCGGTAATGAAATGCGTGACGCCATTGCCGATCGCGAGGAGGCCGACGACGGAGCCGACCCCGATGATAATGCCGAGCATCGTCAGGATACTGCGCAGTTTATTCGCAGTGAGGCTGTACAAGGCGGAGCGGCCGCTCTCGCCGAGGGGAACGCCACCCCGCCCCTGACGCTCCTTTGGTGGCGTACTGAGCAGGCTCAACTCCGCCGACATCGCGTGCGGCGATGGAGAGAGGGCGAGCGCGTCCTGGCCGATTGCGCGCGCCGGGAGCGGCGTATCGCTGCCGCCATCGGCTGGAATCGCGCGGGAGACGCCAGCGAGGGCACGCGCGAGATCGCGGATGGAGAGAGATTCCCACCCTCCCGCTGTCTCCCGCGCGATCTGTGTGAGATCGAGTGCGCTCGCCCGCATGAGGAGCGTGCGCACGACATCTGCCTCAGTCGCGAAGACCGCCCGCACGAGATAGAGTTCGGCTCCCGCCTCGGTCGCGATCGCGGGCAATGTGGCCCGTGCCATGCCACCCCGCGCGACGACCGCGAATGCAGCCGCCTCAATCGTTTCGATTTCCTCGTGCGTGAGTGTATCAAGCGCGGTCATTGAACCCTCATCGGTGCGTTGTTTCCTGTCATCGCACAAGCCAATGCCCGCGCCCCCATGATTGTACGGTATTCTCGCAACGCGGTTACGCGACTGTCGCATGCGGGGCGCGCTGCTCCTGCATGAGCCAGGCATAGCCATCTTCCAAACTCGGATCGGTCGGTATCGCGCCGATGAGCGGCGACGGCTCCCCGACGACACGGTACTGCACTGATGTGCCGAGGTGCAGCGTGGAGACGACGGTGAAGTCGCCGTCCGGCTTCGGGCCATCCGTCGTGATGATCCAGACCTTGCCGCGCGCCGCCTGCACGAGTGCCGCGACCGAGCCGTGGAAGCGGACCCGCCCGCCCGCCAGTACGGCAAGCACGCGGCATGTCTGCGCCACATCTTCGACAATGTGCGTGGAAAGCAGCTTTCGGTTCGCCACATCCGCCAGCGCGACGGTTGCCAACAGTTCCTCCACCCGTCGCTGTCGTACAGCCCGCCCTCCGAGGCATTGCGGCCAAGTGACGTGACCCAGGTGTCCGAGAGCATCGGCATCAGGTCCGGAGTGATGAAGTTGCCCCAGAACCAATAGCCGACGAAGAGGAATTGGTAGAGCGGCACCCAGAGAACGGCGGGGCAGCCCACCGAGAACGCCCCGACGAAGAGCAGTCCCGGCACGTTGACGAGGGCGAAGGCCGCCAGTCCGAGCGGGAGCGTGCGTGCATCGCCCCGGACGATGACGATGTGCGCCAGCCCCGCGCAGTAAATGAGGAAGATCGGCGCGATCGTCGCGGGCTGAATACGCCCTGACCCCCTGTCATGAGATTGACGGCAGACGATCCGCAGTAGTACCCTCGCTACGGTGTTTCTC
>JALYUS010000037.1 GCA_030853625.1 Chloroflexota bacterium | reverse complement strand
CGACATAGGAGATGCTGCGCGCGCCCCACTCCTTGAGGATCGTAATCGTCGTGACGGCGCTGCCGCCCGTCGCCAGCATCGGATCGAGGACGAAGCAGGTATCCACCGTCGCGAGGCCGGGTAGCCGGTTGTAGTACGTGACGGGCTGGAGCGATGCCTCGTCGCGGTAGAGGCCGATGTGCCAGATCTGAAGAGACGGGAAGAGCGTCAGAAAACCGTCCACCATGCCGAGGCCGGCCCGGAGGACGGGGACGATGGCGAAGCGCTCGCCGAGCATCGTGCCGTCGGTTTCTTCCAATGGCGTCTGGACGCGCGTCGGTGTTGACCGCATCTCCGCGAGCGCTTCGTAGGCGAGGCAGACGGTCAGGTCAGTCATCGCGTGCCGAAACGTGGCGCTGTCTGTCGTCATATCCCGCAAGATCGTCAGTTTGTGCGCGACGACCGGATGGCGCGAGACCCGCAACTGCGGCAAGCCCAGGACGCCCGCGCGCGTGGGCTGCGGTTGACCGCGCATCGGCTTCCCCGCGTGCATAAACATTTCCCGATTCCTCCCCGCTGGCACAGAGCAAGTCAGACGCTAGCGTATCACACAACGCGCGTCGGTTGGATGCACGGTGGCATTTTCCTCCCGGCCACGGATCGTGAAACGCGGTACAATACGAGGGGCGAATGAGTCTGCCCGAAGGATGACCGGGCACACCGATTGATGAGGAAGGAATGGCACAGATGGCGACGCTCGCGCCTGTTGAAGAGTCACATCAACCGCTGGAGCATCTGCTCCGTGGTTTCACGGATCATGACGCGCCGGACCCGGCGATTATCAACGCCTGCGTCCACTGCGGCCTCTGCCTCTCCTCCTGCCCGACGTATGTCGAGACGGGGCACGAGGCGTCATCGCCCCGCGGGCGCATCTATCTGATTAAGATGGTGAGCGAGGGAAATCTGGACATCGAAGACGATGTCTTCACGGGCCAGATGAGCCAGTGCCTCAACTGCCGCGCCTGCGAGGCGGTCTGTCCCTCCGGCGTGCAGTACGGGCGGCTTGTCGAGGCGGCCCGCGATCAGATCCAGCAGGTGGAGGGGGACGAACAGCCTGCGCCGGTCCAGGTGACACGGGGCGCGGTCTTCGGCCTGCTCTTTCCGCACATGCATCTCTTTCGCGCCTTTTCGTGGATGATGCGGCTCTACCAGCGGACCGGTGTGCAGACGATTGCGCGGCGCAGCGGCATCCTCAAACTGCTCAACCTCCAGGAGCAGGAATTGCTGCTGCCGACGATGGACGAGAAGTTCTTCATCCCGCGCGGCACTACCCTGCCTGCCACGCATGGCGCGGCGGAGCATACGGTTGGCATCTTCGCGGGGTGCATCCAATCCACGGCATTCGCGGACGTGACGCGGGCGACAGCGCGCGTGCTCGCGGCGAACGGCAACGATGTCTGCGCCTTTGCCGGGCAAGGATGCTGCGGCGCTCTGCACGCGCACGCCGGCGATCTCGATGGCGCGCGTACACTGGCGAAGAAGAATATTGCTGCGTTCGAAGCGAGCGGCGCGGAATCGCTGATCGTCAATGCGGCCGGCTGCGGCGCGCAGTTGAAGGATTATACGCACCTGCTGGAACACGATCCGGAGTACGCGGATCGCGCGGTGGCCTTCGGCGCGAAGGTCAATGATGCGACGGAATGGCTGGCGAAGCATCCGATCAATACGGCGGACATGGGCGACGTGAACGCCACGGTGACGTACCAGGAGCCGTGCCATCTCTGCCACGCGCAGCGCATCTCGAAGCAGCCGCGCGCGCTGATTAACGCGATCCCCGGCGTCACGCTCGTCGAAATGAACGAATCCAGCCTCTGCTGCGGCTCCGCCGGTATCTACAACATCACGCAGCCGGAGATGGCGACGCGCCTCGGCGAGCGGAAAGTCGCCAATGCCGAAGCGACGAACGCCGATATCGTCATCTCCGCGAACCCCGGTTGCATGATCCAGGTTGGTGGGATTCTCCGCCAGCATGGCAGCGATATGGAAGTCGCGCATATCATGTCGCTCATGGATCGGGCCTACGAAGCAGGCAGCAGGCAGCAGGCAGCAGGCAGCAGATAGCAGGCAGCGGGCGGTGCGAGTGAGCGTTGCATGACGATTCAGA
>JALYUS010000007.1 GCA_030853625.1 Chloroflexota bacterium | reverse complement strand
CCCCCCCCACCACCGAAAATGAATTACTTCTTGATCGCCTCGGCGAATGCCTGCTCCATCTTGGTCTGTGCGGCCTTCGCGGCATCTTGCGGCGACTTGTTCGAGACAACAACGTCTTGCAGCATCTCGGAGTAGATGCGCTTCTGGCCCGCCGCACTCATCTGGGTCAGCAAATCGGGCGTTGCCTGCGCGGGCAACCACGCGGGCTGGGCGGACGTGATCCCCTGTGGGAAGGCATCGAAGTACGGCCGGGCTTTCCAGAATGGCGCAGCGGCAAGGTCTTTATAGACGGGATACCAGCGTCCACCGACTTTCTCGTAGACGGCTTCGATCTTGTCCGGTTGCATAATGGCGCGGATCATCGCCTTGCCTGCGTCCACCTGCTTGCTGGCGGAAAAGATGGACCACGACCACGTACCGAGCGAGGAGCCGGTCTTCCCTGATTTGCCTTTGGGATTCGCCGCCTGCGTGGTGTCCTTCAGGAGGTCCTTATCGTTCTGATCGAGGTACGCGAAGATCGAGGCCGGGTTGAAGACAAAGGCGGCCTGCCGCGACTGGTACGCCTTGTTGTTGCTACTGTCATCCCACGACGGCGAGTCCTGCGGAATCAACTTGTCTTTCCACCACGTTTGTACCCGCGTCAGCGCGGAGAGTGTGCCGTCGTTATTGATCGCCGGCTTGCCGTCTTTGTCCACGAGCGTACCGCCATCCGCGAAGAGCAATTGCTGGATATTGCCGTCGCCGTCGGGTGTCCGCCCTAATGTGAAGCCGATGCCGTACAGGGTCGGCGGGCTATTGACTTTTCGGGCGATCACATCCAGCGCATCCCATGTATCGGGCGCCTGCCGCGCCCCGGTCGCTTTCTCGATGAGATCGAGGCGCGCATAGGTGACGGAGAGATCCGCCTGCATCGGGATCGAATAGACCTTGCCGCCCGACTGCACATACGGCAGCAGTTGCTCGTACATGCCGCCGCCGAGGCCCTTGACATCGTTATAGACATCGGTGAGGTCCACGAGGCGGTTCTGCGCGGCGTAATAAATCGAGTTGGTGCCACTGAGCATCACGACATCGGGGATAGCCCCCGTCTCGATGGCCCCCGCGACTTTGGCATCATACGTCGAGCCGTCGAGCGGCACGTACTCGACACTGACGTTGTTTGCCTTTCCCCAATCAGCCATCTGCTGGCCGAGCAGGTTGTCGCCGTCCTTTGTGAAGGAGACGATGCCCCACGCCGTTAACTTGCCACTGAATGATTTCGCGACTGTCGGTGCGCCCGCCACCGCCGAGCCGGTCGTGGCCGGGGCGCTGGTGCTGGCGGCTGCGGGCGCCTTCGTTGCGGACGCGGACGTACCCGCTGTGGTCGCCGCCGTGCTCGCGGCGGGCGCGGCTGTGCTTGCCGCCGGTGCGGACGTACCGGCAACGGTTGCGGCCGCTTTGGGTGTATCGGTCGCGTTCGATCCGCCGCACGCGGCGAGCACCGTACCGACGGCGGCGGTTGCGGCGGTCGCGGCGACACCACGCAAGAACGCGCGGCGACTCGTCACGGCGCCCGGAAGTGTGTTGAACATCGTCAGATCCCTCCTCCATCCTACAGACATCAATCCCCATGGTAGCGTGCGCTTCATCCCTTGACGGCGCCGCCGGACAGCCCGGAGACGACCCACTTCTGCGCGATGATATAGACGAGGATCGGCGGCAGTGATGACATGATGGACATCGCCATCAGCGCGCCCCATTGGAACACATCGCCATTAATCAGCCCGCCCAACCCGGCGGGGATCGTCTTTTCTGAGTCTTTCGTCACGAGCAGCAAGGCGAAGAAGAACTCGTTCCAGGAGTTCGTGAAGGCGAAGAGGGCAATCACCGCCAGGGCAGGCAGGGCAAGCGGGATGACAATCCTGACGAGCGATTGCAGCCGCGTCGCGCCATCCACAAGCGCCGCGTCTTCGAGTTCGATGGGGATCGTGTTGAAGTACGAAATCGCCAGCCAGGTGCAGAAAGGGACGGTGAAGATCAGATAAATGACGATCAACCCCGATGCCTTGTTCGTCAGATGCAGTTGCAGCGCGATCTGCGTAATCGGGATAAAGAGGAGCGCGCCCGGCACGAGATAGGTGACGATGATCGCCCGTGCCATCAGTGTGCGCCCGCGAAAGACGAGGCGCGTCATCGCGTAGGCTGAGAGCACGCCGATAATCATCGCGATCACCGTCGTGCCAACCGAGACGAAGAGGCTATTCTTGATGTAGGTGAGGAACTTTGTCTTGTGCAGGACCTCGCCGTAATGGACGCCGGTGATGTGCTTCGGCAGCAGTGATGCCTGCTGATAGAGGTCCTTATTCGTCTTGATCGACGTTTCGATGATCCACGCGAAGGGAAAGAGCGTCCAGATCGTGAAGATACCGAGGCCCACCACCATCACGATGGTGCGCAGGCCGTGGCGCGTCCACCAGGTGGTGGCGGCGCGTCGTTGGGATTGAGATCGTGCCGGTGCGGCAATCGCCATCGGAAACCTCCCCGCGCTATGCCCGTCCCTCGGACGAGAGCATCCGTTTCGTCAAAAAGAAGATCGCCACGATAAAGATCGGGAAGAACATCACGGAGACGGCCGCCGCCGTACCGAGTTGCCGCGCGCCGTCAATGCCGATCTCGTAGGCGAGCATCGGGAAGGTCATCGTCGCGTTGGCGGGGCCACCACGCGTGAGAATGAAGACGAAGTTGATGCTGTTCGCCGTCCAGATCGTTGACAGGAGGCAGGTGATGATGAGCACCGGCTTGAGACTCGGCAGCGTGATGGAGACGAAGCGCTGGAATTTATTCGCGCCGTCCATCGCCGCCGCCTCGTATTGCTCGGCGGGGATTGCCTGCATCCCGGCGAGCAGCATCATCGTGTAGAACGGCGTACCCTGCCAGACGACGACCGCGATCACCGACCAGAGCGCGAGGCGCGGATTGGCGAGGAACTGCGTCAGCGTGTCCTTCTGGAAATAATCAATGCGAATGAGGTTGAGCAGGCCACTCGGCGTCCCGTCGTAAATCCAGCGCCAGGTCAGGGCGGTAATCAGCGTCGGCATCGCCCAGGGGAGGAAGAGGATCGCCCGCATGAACATGCGACCGCGAAACTTCTCATTGAGAAGCAAGGCCATGCACATGCCGAGCGTGACCTTGACACAGATTGCCACCGCCGTATAGACGAACGAGACCCAGACCGACTTGCGGAAGACCTCGCTGTACTCCTTGCCGACGAGCAGATCGCGATAGTTACCGAAGCCGACCCACGTCGCCGGTCCACCAATCACCTTGTGCTGGAGACTGAGGACAATCGCCGCGACAAACGGATAGGCGATCAGCCCGACCATGACGATCGTCAGCGGCAGCAGGAACAGCCACGCCAGCCGCCAATCGCGCCCAAGCAGCCGCTGCGCGGCCGAGCGCGTCGTCACCGTTTCCGCGCGCTTCCCGATCGAGATCGTCGCCAAGTGCGTACCTCCTCCGGTTCGCGCGAACCGCAACGCGGATTGATCCCCGTGGCACACGTAATCGCCATTTCACCATCGCCGTCTTCTTGCGTATAACCATACGCGAGCGACGGCGACTTCGTCAATGAGCGCGGAGTGACATCCGGGCCATACATACGCGCAAACGAGAGCAATAGGGCGGTCGCAGGAAAATTGCGTTGTGTTGGAACGTCGAGTGTGGAGGGATGCCATGGCTCAATCCGGCGTCGTGATCGTTGCGCGATGATCGGCCTGGACTTTCCTGCATCAGTTCCTTGTCAAACCGCGCCGCACGCCAGTATAGTGGCGTCCACACAAACCAAC
>JALYUS010000842.1 GCA_030853625.1 Chloroflexota bacterium | reverse complement strand
CTTCCAGCCTATATGATCCACAGGCTTGAAGCCTGCCACCACCAATACCGAATTGAGTTTGTCAGGTTCATTAGCCTGCGCCACCAATGGGAAGGACATACATGGCGCAGCCAATCGTCAATATCGTCGGGGAAAAGGTCGCGCTTGGGCCGCGCCGTCGCGATCTCATTCCGCTCGATCAACAATGGGCGAACGACTTCGCGATTGCGCGCAATCTCGGCGCGTTCGGCCCCGTGACCATCGAGCGACAGACGGCCTTTTACGAGCGCATCGCCACATCGAATGATTTCCTCTCCTTCACGATCTACGAGCGTGTATCGTGGCAACCGATTGGCTCGACGGAATTGATGCATATCGAGTATCGCAACGGGCGCGCGGACTTCGGTATTTTCATCGGTGAGGCGGAGGCGCGGGGCAAAGGATACGGGACGGAGACAACCCGCTTGATGCTCGATTTCGCCTTCACCGCGCTCGGCCTACGCACTGTCGCGCTGACCGTCGCGGAATGGAACATCGCGGGGCAACGGGCCTATGCGAAGGCGGGGTTCCGCGAGTACGGACGGCGGCGACAATGCTGGCCGATGGACGGACGCTGGTGGGACGAAATCGCGATGGACTGCCTCGCGACAGAATTTGAAAGCCCGGTACTCGCAAAGGTCTTCACACCGGACACGCGATAACAGATCGGCAAACGACGAACCGGGGAGAACTGCAAAGGCGCAAAGAGGGAAAGAAAAAGGGAATCAGAGCGCGGGCAGCAAATGTCGCGCATTGGCGGCTGCACATTCCATCTTCATTTCTCAGTATTTCTTTGCGTCCTTTGCGCTCTTTGCGCCTTTGCGGTTCAATTGGTTTCGATTCAGCGTTTGTACGACGGGTTTGAATGGGAGAGGGGATGATGCCGACGAATGATCCCGTGATTTGTTCGATTCAGGTGGGCATGCCGACGCCA
Source organism: Chloroflexota bacterium (assembly GCA_030853625.1). Lineage (GTDB taxonomy): Bacteria > Chloroflexota > Chloroflexia > Thermomicrobiales > JALYUS01 > JALYUS01. The sequence goes on along the minus strand of JALYUS010000842.1, from coordinate 4,568 downwards.
TACGGTACGGAGGGCGCGGCGAAGGAGATGGATCGCGCGTGGGTGACGAGTTTCGCCAGACAGCCCGTCATCGGGCCGCGCTGGTTGGGGCGGGAAAATCTTGCGGGGAACCAGCAGGCGGACACGAAAAATCATGGCGGGCCGGACAAAGCGGCGCTCTGCTACGGCGCGAGCCATTACCCCGACTGGCGGGCTGAACTGGATCGCCCCGACTTCCCGCATGGCGGCTTTGGGGAGAACTTCACCATTGTCGGCCTGACCGAACAGACCGCCTGCATCGGTGATACCTGCGTCATCGGCGAGGCGCGCGTGCAAGTGTCGCAGCCGCGCGGGCCATGCTGGAAGATTTCACGCCGCTGGCGCATCGAAGATTTGACGGCGCGCGTCCTGGCGACGGGCCGCACCGGTTGGTATCTCCGCGTCCTCACGGAAGGGAATGTTGAGGCGGGGATGCCCGTCGTTCTCCTTGACCGTCCGTACCCCGCGTGGACGATTGCACGCGTCAACACTGTCCTCTATGACCGGAACCATCCCGATACCGCCGCGCTCGCCGCCTGCCCATTCCTCGCGGCGGGCTTGCGTGACCGGCTCGCGAAACGCGCCTCTGCGGCCTAAAAGGAAACGGGAGCGACAACATTGCCGCTCCCGAGGGAGGCCGTCCATTCGTCGCCAATGCCGCAGAGGAGGGAAGAGCACGGCGGATGGACAGATAGCGGAACGAAAAAGGCGGTTCAACCGTTGCGATCATCATAGGACGAATCACTGAACGCGATCTGAATAGTGCCTGAAATCAGGCTGAAAACGATCCGCGAAACGACTGCGGCGGGCTGCCTTGCTGTTCCATGTGAAACAAGACGCCACCGCCTATGCGAGCCTTTTGCGTAGATACACACGGTCATAGCCGTCTTCGGCGCGCCGTTCAATCTCCACAAATCCAAGGTTTCGGTAGAACGTCAAGTTCTCGCTCATCCGCTCGTGGGTGTAGAGGAGGATCGCATCACGGTTCGCGTCGCGCGCCCGCTGCTCCGCGTAATCCATCAGCGCGCGCCCGAGTCCGCGCCCCTGATCGGCCGGATGCACCGCAACATTCTCGATAAACAGCGTGTCATCCTCCACCATCATGACAATGACACCGCGCACGCCGACCTTTCCGGGAATCACCGAGACGAACCCATCCACGATGAGTGCGGGGTAATCGGCGAGCATCGGCGCGGGTTTTTTGCCGATGCGGGCAACGTAATGCTCGTACGCGGCGTTGACACAGTCCGCGACCGCGCGTGCCTCGTCGCTGCGGGCGGGGCGAATTTCGATTCTCTCCATCTCCATACTCCCGGATCTACAATCGCGACCACAAATGACATGTTAGCGTTGCGGCGTCGGCGTCGGCGCCGGTGTAGCGGGCGCCACGTAGATAAGGTCGGGCCAGCGTTCCTGCATATCGCGCACGTTGTCGCGGGTGATGAGGCGACCGGGAACGGCGTTGACCGAGACCTCCGCGCCGTTGATCCGCACGGTCAGGTCGGATGCCGGTTGCTTCTTGCGCGCGAGCGCGGCGATATTCCCGATGGCTGCGACACCGAGATCCTGCGGGCGGGTGTCCACATCACCGGCTAATGTGCCGTCGAGCACGGCCTGGATCGCCTCTTTCGTGCCGCCGTGTCCAATAATCGCAATCGCAATCGTGACCCCATCCGACACGCCTGCGCTCTTCAGCGTCTTCATCGCCGCGAGCGCGAGCGCGTCATCGCTCGCGATGATCGTCCGCACGCCCTGATCGCGCACCGCCGGAATGACCATCGCGGGCAGGTCGAGCATGTTTGCGACCATCATCGTTTGCACCGGCGTGGAGACTTTCGCGAGCGCTTCCTCTGCTCCGGCAACGAAATCCACGCTGGGCGCATCGCCGCTAGTAAGGATCAGCGCCGGGCCGTTGGCGGCGGATTTGCCGGTCACATCCTTCGCCGCCTCCCGCCCGTCCGCGCGATCATCGGTGCGGATGAGCGAATCTATCGCCGTCCCGATTGGTGGCGTGTCAATCGCCACGATTGGGATGCCCTTTGCACGTGCGGCGGCGATTGGCGGGGCGACAAGCGTGGCGTCCACCGGTAACACGATCAACCCAACGACATTCAGCCGTACGAGATCGGCGATGTCGGTTGCCTGCTTCTCCGCCTTGCCGTCCGCCGAGCGGTAAATGAGCGAGACAGCATCTTTGCGCTGACTGTCCGCCAATCCCTTCTGGATCAGCGTCGTCTCCGTCGAGGCGACATCCGGGAGGCTGACGCCGATCAGTGGCAGCGTCTTCGGGGCAATCGGGGAAGCCGTCGCGGTCGGGGCGGGCGTGCCACGCGTACACCCCGCGAGGAGCGCGCCGAGCAGGCAACAAATCCCGATGATTCGTGGGAGAGGCACAACCAGTTTCATCCCAGGAGCGTACAACCGCGCTGTCACTGCGTCTATAAGGCGCGGGATGCGCGCCGCGTTACACCCCTTTGCGCCGGACGCGCAGCACGGCGATCTTTGTCGAGTGATTGAAGGGCGCCGGGTCCACGAGCGGCGGGCGCACGCGGGTTTCCGGGTATCCCGTGCAGTCCGGCGGTACGGGGATTAACTCCTCGATTGTGAGATAGCCATCCGCGCAGAGCGCATCGAGTGTCCGCATATACTCGGCGCCGGAAACGAACAGCGCGTTATTGATCGCGACGAGATAGCCACCGTCGTTGATGAGCGGACGCACTTTGTTGATGACCCGGTGACTTTGTGCGACGAGATCAACGGTGCCCTTGCCCGTCGCGGCGAAGAAGGGCGGGTCCACGAAGACGCAATCGAACCGCTCGCCCGCCCGCTTCAGATGACCAATCCGCGTCCAGAAATCCCCAACCTGAAAATCCACCCTGGCAATCGGGAAGCCATTGAGTGTGTACGAGGTCTTCGCGAGGTTCAGGTATTCCCGTTTCAGGTCGGTTTGCACGACGCGCCGCGCCCCGCCCGCCATCGCAGCGACGCCGAGACTCCCCGTATAGGCAAAGGTGTTGAGGACGCTCTTGTCCGCAAGATGCTGCGTTGCCCAGATACGCAGGTTCCGCGTGTCCAGATAGAGGCTCGCATCGCGGTGTGCGAGGAGATCGAGCGCGTACCAAATGCCATGCTCACGCACGCGCGTCGCCGGTTGCGTGCCGAGCCGCAACGCGCCGTGCCGTTCCGGGAGCGTCGGTGCGTTGCGCGGCTTGACGATCACGGTTTCTATCCACGGCAGCCGTTGTGTGAAAAAGCGTGTCGCTGCTGCAATCGCTCCTTCGCCATCGGCGGGCGGATCGGCGTAGTTGTGCAGCAGAAGCGTGCCGCCGTAGCAATCAACGACGAGTGCGGGCGCGCCCTCGAAGAAGCCACTGAAGAGCCGCACCGCCCCCTGATGCCGCGCATCGAGCAACGCTGCCCGCGCCGTCAGCGCGCCATCGAGAAGGGTGAGGAGATGATCGTCGCCTATCATGCGCTGAGAAGCGGCATGCGTTCCCGCCGCGCGACGAGCAAGGGGGAGACGGCGAGCGGTAGCCAGAAGGTGAGGCCGCGGAAGATCAGCGTCGCCGCGAGGGCGACCTCGAAGGGAACGTCGCGCCGCACGAGGACGATGACCATCGCCGCCTCGAACGAGCCGGCGCCGCCCGGCAGGAAGGAGACTGCGGCGAGCGCCGTCGCCGCCGCAAAGGCGATGACGATCGTGTTCGGATGGGTCGGAGCGCCGAGCGCGGCGAGCGCGCAGGCGATGGTCAGACAATCCCCGCCGAGTGAGGCGAGTTGCCAGAGCACCGCGCGCACGAACCAGTCCGGCCGGGTGGCGGCGAGCCGCGCGCCATGCCAGACCTCGTTGATGAACCGCTCGATCCGCTCTTCGGTGATGCGGAAGGCGCGGATCGGGATGATTCCGCCGATGACGCGGTTCCCGGCGAAGGCCCAGCGGAGCAGGATCGGCTTCAGCCCGCGCCGTCGCAGCCAGCGCAACAGGAAGCATCCCGCCATCGCCGCGAGCGCGACCGGCACGAGGATCGCCACCTGCTCGATCGCGCTCCGCGTGACGAGGACGAGCAGTCCCCACGTTATGACGATAGCGAAGGCAACGGTGTAGGAGACGATCTCCATCGTATGCACGACGAGGATGCGCGCCTCCGGGATACCGCGCCGCCGGAGCGTCGTCACGAGGTAGACGCTGCTTGTCACGCCCATCGTTGGCAGGACGCGGTTGATCGTCAGGACGACCGTCGCCACGCGGGCAAGGAGGCCCAGTGGCTGCGGATACCCCTGCTGGCCGAAGAGCGAGGCGTAGATGCGCGTCAGCGCGAGATAGGGAAGGGTCTGCGTTAGGATCGCGACGCCGAGCCAGCGCGGGTCCGCACCGCTGAGCGCCTGCCAGACGGACGACAACTCCCCGGCGCGAATGAGCGCGAGTACCGCGACGAGCGTGACCGCGCTGAGGATGCCAAGTGCGCGCCAGGGGATTCCTACCCCCCCAACCCCCTTCCCTCCGAGGGAAGGGGGAGCCGTAGGGGCGGTTCGTGAACCGCCTTCTGACC
>JALYUS010000788.1 GCA_030853625.1 Chloroflexota bacterium | reverse complement strand
CGATGTTCCGGTCCATCATCTTCATCTCTTCCGGCGTCGCGGCACGATTGACGGTGCGCTCGGTGACATAGACTTCCTCGTGCTGCACCGGCACGTCGATGGATTTCTGCTCCTCGACCACGTTCTTGGTGACGCGGGCCATGCCGCCTTCCTTCTCGCGGACGCCGGCCTTCAATTCTTCCTCGATGATCGGGACGCTCTTCGTCTCGCCCGCGCGCCCGGTGCGCTCGGTCATCCCGCGATCCGTTGTGTTGCGGGTGTTCATCGAATCCGAGCCGTACCACTCGTGGCCTTCGGCGTGCAGATGCTCCGCCCCCATCGTCATCACTTGATCCATCGCGACATTGAGATGGACGTGATTGTCGTGCGTCCGCGCGACCGCACTCATCGGCAGGTGCATGTCCTTGTGGAAGAGGAAGCCCTTCTCGACTTTGAAGGAGTTGCGCCCGACCTCAACAACCTTGCCGACCTTCTCGCCGTTCGCGTCGATGACCTCAGCACCCTTCATCACTTCGCTCATGTTGCTCCGCATGCTCATTGCTTGCTCCTTGTGATCATATCCATTCGTACTCGACATCTTCTTCGTGATTCCGCGTGACGTGTTCCCTGCTCCTTTCTATCGTGTGACACTCGCCGCGATGTGGATGCGATCGGCGAGTGCGCCGCTCTCGATCTCTGGGTAGACGCGGCGAACCGTCGTCTCGACTGTCTGTGTCGCCGCGACGATCCGCTTGGTGACGTGCAGTTCGTGGGCGAGCACGCGTCGCTTAACGACGACTGCCTCCTCGACGACGATCGGGATGATGTGCCGGTCGCCTTCCTGACGCGGTTCGAGGACTTCACCATCCGCCAATACCCGGCCAATGTCCACCTGCTCGACGACCAATTCTTCGCGCTCGGTCTGCTCCGTGAATGTCCGGGGCAGATCCTCGCTGCGCAACCGGATCATTACCGAGCCGGACTCGCGCCAGACGGTCTCAGTGGTGATCTCCTCCTCAATGATCGGCACCGTGACGCGGTCACGATTCATGACCAACGCGCCGGGCCGCGCGGTGCTGCCCGTTTCCGCATCCGACGCGAACTGCACCATCACCCGCTCGTCCGTGATCGTGCAGGCGGAAAGCGGTACTTCCGTCTCCCCGTCGCCGTCCCACGCGACGCGGATCGCGCCTTCGTCATTGGCAGTTGCGGCGATGACGTTCGTCACCCTGCCCGTCCACGCGGTGTTCGATCGCACCGGCATCCCGGCGCGGGGCGTTGGCTGGCGCGTCGCCGCGCCGCCTCTGCGTTCATCCATCGTCGTTTAGCCCCTCATCTTGTTTTTGAGGAGTTTCTCTGCTTCTCCCTCGATCTCGCCGGTGACGCCCTGACCCTGGCCTTGCCCCGTCGCCATGCCCTCAGCAGTCTTGATCGGGTTGTTCGCCGTGTTCGGGTCGTTCGGCTGCTGACCGGGCACCTGCTTCGCGTCGCCTTCGAGTTCGGTAGCCATGCCTTTGAGCTTGTCGCCCATTCCGCTCATAGTGATCTCCTTCTTCGGATCATCCACGAGGAATGACCCGCGCTGCTGTGCTAACGCTTCGGCTTCGACTGTCCCTCGTTCTCGATATGGATGTGCGCGTTGTTGGGGGATTCCTTCTCCACATGCACCTCTTCGCGACGCACCGTGTCCGTCACCCGCTCCGTGCCCTGGGTCGTTTCCTTGCGCACATTCACTTCGCCCGTCACGCGCGCCTCTTTCGAGGTGACGACTTCCTGATCGCGCAACGGCACTTCGATGTCGCGGTCCATCATCGTCATCTCTTCCGCTGTCGCCGGGCGGCGATTGACGGCGGTCTGCGTGATCCGGGCTTCCTCATGCTCGACCGGCACGTCAATCGTCTTCTGCTCCTCAACGACGCGCTTGCTGAGCCGGAACTTCCCGGCCTCAGTCTCGCGCACATCCGCCGTCAATTTCTCCGAGACCACGGGAACGGTGATGTTCTCGCCTTCGCGTGCCGTCTGCTCTCGCTTGGGCTGTTGCTCGCGCATCGGTTGCTGTCGGGTCTCGGCGGGCATATCGCGGGCGGTACGTGTGTCCTCGATCATCACGGAGTCCGCAGTGGCTGACTCAATCGTCGTGCCGCCGCCCATGTTCCCAGTCGGCGCGGAGATAATTTCGTCCTCATCAACCGCGTGATAGGCGTCACGCGTGAAGGGCATTGCGCCTGTTTCCGTTGGCGTCGCGCGGAGCATCAGTTCACCCCGTTCGCCACGCTCGACTTCGGTAATCGGGATCAGCCGCTCCTCGCCATGCTGCTCGACCACGAGGTCGGTGACCTGACGGTCCGGCCCGTCCACGATC
>JALYUS010000666.1 GCA_030853625.1 Chloroflexota bacterium | reverse complement strand
ACCAACCGCTTGGGCCGCAGGCCGCGTATGCCGTCGAGACGCGCTTTTCCAGCAAGGGGCTTTCCGCCGATCACCTGATCGAGCGGTTAATCGTCGAGGTGCGCGAGGCGACAGATGCGTATCTCTCAATCACTGTCGCGACCTCCGACCGGCTAATCCACGCGCTCGCGATGCGCGAGCATGTCGCAGTGACGGGATCACAGGCGTTCGTCCGCGAACTGGAGCATCTGCGCGTCGAGACGAATCGCTACAGCGCCCAAACGCCATTCCGCGTCACCGTCACCGAAGCGGCGCGACCGGCACCGCGTAAACCGCCGAAGCCTCACGAATGAAACGGGCGACCCCGGAGGATCGCCCGTCCACATCTCGATGAGCGGAACCGCTACGGGGTGACTGCGACGAGGAAGTCATTGCGGATAAAGCCCTTGAAATTGCCGACCTGCACTGGCGTCCACGTTCCACCCTCGCCGTCAACGGAGGGTCCAGTCGCCTGCACTTCAGTCCCTTCGGGGACATTTGTGATCACTTTGCCGGTCTTCGTACTCGCTTGATCGCGCAAGTTGACGCCGGTGCCACCGGTATTTGCCACCTTGAACCGCTGGATCGGGAGACTTGGCTGGCCCGAATTAGCGGTCGTGCCCGTATTTGCTCCCGGTGTTCCGGCACGCGCCGATCCAGCGGGCAGGGTCGCCTGGGTAATCGGGGCGATACCACTCGCTGTGATGACTCCTGCCCCGGCCGTGCCGACGGCCGCAGTGCCAGGCCGGACACTGCCGGTGACGACCGAGCCACCGGCAGTGCGCGTACTTGCGGCGGCGCTTGCCGCCGTCGTGGTGCTATTCGGGGTAGCGGTCGCGCCGTTACTGCCACTATGCAGTTTATTGGCGCCAACGAACCACCCAACGAGAAGGATTACGACCAGGATCACGACCGGGACGATCAACTTCGCGTAATCGGTCCAGTACCGCTCCTCGGTGTAATAGGAGAGCGAGCGCTCTTTGCCCGCTGCGGCAGGCGTTGGAACAATACGACGCTGGCCCGAACCGGTGACGCCCGCAGCGATTGGCGGCGCGTTCGGGGGCTGCTGGTAGCCACTCCGATCATCATATCCATTCGGCCCGTAGCCGCCATACGCGCCCGGTGGGTAGCCTTGTGGCTGCTCCTGCTCATACCCACCCTGGCCGTAGCCGCCCTGTCCATATCCCGGCTGCTCCTGCCCATACCCACCCTGCCCGTATTCATTCGGCGGTGGGGGAGTTTGCCAGGGGTTTTGCTCCTGCGGGTCCGTGCCATAGCCGTAGCCCCGACCATAATTGGGGTCATCTTCGGGCCGCGTTGGAGGCGCGCCATAGCCAGACTGCGAGTTGTCCCACGGATTGCGGACATCCTCCTCGCTGCCGGCGGCGCCAGCATAGCGCGGGCCGGTCGTCGGGATCGGCGGCGCGGATTCGTGCGGTGCGTAGCCATCATCGTCCGGCATCGGCGCATTCCGCCCATTTCCGTATGGCTGCGGGCTGCCGCTCCACGGATCGGCTGTCGGTTCCGGATTGCCGCGTTCATCCCGGTCTCTGTTCCGCCCGAAGGGATCGCGTCCACTCATCGCTAAATTCACTCCTGCGTTGGGGCCGGTGCCGTCCCCCGCTTCCCAGTAATCACTGAGGCCACGCGAGCAGTCCAGATCATCTTCGGCGACGAGGTGCGATTGCTGCGGCGCATACAAGAGGGGATTGCGGCACCAGCCCTTCCGCCAGATCGGCGCAGGCTCGTAAAACTTGCAGGTGCTGCATTTCCGTTCCGGTTCTGCCATCGCTTCCCTCTCCCCATCCGGCGATGTTTGCTCACCCGCTCTCGCCGTTGTTGATTGCGCCGGAAACATCGTCGCATCGTGGTCAATGCCACTCAAATCCGCCCGCCGCCTTCACTCCTGTTACAGCGTACCACGCCTTCATGCAATTTCGCTATCCCGCAACGTGTATGTGTTATGTTGAGTTGGCGCAGCGGAAGTAGTCGGTACTCAGTGGTTAGAGGAACCGTTTCCCGTTCTGACTACCGACTACTATTCGCGCCGCCGCTTCCAGCCGTTCCAGCGCATCAGACAGAACCGGACGGGTGTGGGCAAGGGAGATGCCGGCATGGCCGGGCGCATAGGCCGCCGAGTAGCCGTGGATGTAGACGCCATGCGCGAGGGCGGCACTGATGAATCGAGCCGCGAGGGCCGGATCGTGCGCGGCGGCCTGGGTGTAGGTGGTGATCGGGACAGCAGGGTCCACGCCGAAGAAGAGGCCGAATCGGGCCCCGATCCCCTGCACGCGGGCCGGGAGATCGGCGCGATCAAAGATGCCTTGCAATTCGCGATAAAACCAGTCCGCGTTGCCATTCAGGGTTGGATACGTCTCGGGCTGTTGCAGCACGCCGAGAGTTGCCAGTGACGCTAGCACGCCGAAGAGATTGCCGGAGTACGTGCCACTATGCACCGCGCCGCCGGGTCGGATCGCGCTCATCACCTCGGCGTTCCCCACCGTCGCACTGATCGGCGCGCCGTTTGCCAGCGCCTTGGCGAGCGTCGTCATGTCCGGCGTGACGCCGTAATACGCCTGCGCGCCCCCGATGCCGGTGCGGAAGCCGGAGAGCACTTCATCGAAAATGAGGACAATGCCGTGCGCCCGCGTCACATCGCGCAGCAGTTGGAGGAAGCCGGGTGCGGGCGGGATGCAGCCGGAGTTGTAGTTGATCGGCTCGCAGATCACCGCCGCGATCGTCGCGCCGTCGCGCTCGACCCGCTCCACGAAGCGGTCGGCATCGTTCCACGGTAAGACAATCGTGTCGTCCGCGCTGCCAATCATCCCGGCGGATTCGGCGGTCGGCGGCGCGTCCGGGGTGGCGAGCGGCACTTTCTGGTTGTACATGAAGCCATCGTACAGGCCGTGGAAATGCCCCTCGAACTTCAGGATGCGCCGTCGCCCGGTGTAGGCGCGGGCGACGCGGACGGCGAGCATCGGCGCTTCCGTCCCGGCGGTGGAGAAGCGGGAGCGTTCCGCACTGGGGATGCAGGCGGCGAGGGTTTCCGCGAGGTGGGCGTGCTCCTCCGTCTCGCTGCCGGTGAGCAGGCCGCGCTCGACCGCCTCGATCATCGCCGCCTGCACGGCGGGATGCCGGTGGCCGAGCAGCGCCGCGCCATTGCCGAGGTTGAAGTCAATGAATCGTTGCCCATCGGCGTCATAGAGATAGGGGCCGTCGGCGCGCTCCATGTAGATCGGGTGCCCAATTGCCATGTTGATGCGTAGCGTCGCCGAGACGCCCCCGGC
>JALYUS010000736.1 GCA_030853625.1 Chloroflexota bacterium | reverse complement strand
TTCGCCTGCCGATCCATCACTATTGCCCATACCTCTTCGGCCTCCGTTCGCGCGACCGGCCTCGCGTCACCATGTGCGGCCCGATTTCGCACCGCGCGCAACCGCGAGATGAAGACCGGCACGGTCTGCCACAGGTTGGTCGGATGGAAGAATCGCCGTTCGAGGAACGCCCTCGCCGCTACCAGGTCGCCGCACTGCGCGAGTAGGCGCTCGGACTCATCGAGCGTCGGCGGGATATTGCGCGGCAGGGAGATCATTTTGCCGTTCACAACGAGGCTCCGCTCTCCCTGCAACTTCGCGACGAGCGGCCCCATGACATGGCGGTGCAACTCGCGCTCGAAGGCGCGGGCGATGGCGACGACTGCTTCGGCGGGGGCGCTCTCGCGGATCGGGCCGGGCAGGAGCGGCGGCGGTGTCAGCAATAGGAAAGAAGCGCGCACGAGTTCGTTGCGCGACTGATCGTCCAGGAGCGTCCAGACGGGTTTGAGCGCGGCTTCGGTCTCTTCCCACGCCTTGACTTCCGCAGCCTGGATGCGCGCCTCCATCGGGTCCACCTGGGGCGCAACGTCACGCTTCACCAGCGCCTCGATGTGCGCGAGCATCGTTTGCATCTGTGCGCTCATCTCGGCCCGCAGCGATTGCAGTTCGGAGAGCGCGACGAACTGCGAGAGATCAATCGCCGGCGTAGGAGGAGTGGAGAGTTCATTCGTCTGGCCAACGTCGACTTCGGTGGAGACCGGCTCTGTGATTGTCGCTGGTAACTGATCCGTAGCAGGCAGTGTGGGCTGCTCCGCCCCAAGGAGATCGAGGAGCGGCAATGCTTCTACCGCGACGGGATTGGTGACGACCCGGGCGTGCGCAACGAGCGTGGCGAAGGAGGTCGCCGTCGTGCGCTCGAAGATGTCCTGCGGCACCTTGACGAACTGCCACGGCACGCTCGTGAGCCGGGTAGCATCGGCGCACCATTGGGCGGCACGGGCGTCCTTCTGGGCCACGTCCGCATCCTCGCGCCCCTTCGTCTCCACGAGGTACATGCCGTCGGCGGTCTTGACCACGAAGTCGGGGCGGTAGAAGCGCAGCTTACCCGTCGTGCTGACATACTCGATGGTGAAGCGCATCTGCGTGACGATCTTCGCGTACGCCTCCACATCGGGCACGATGTCGAAGAACTCCGCCATCTCGCGTTCGAGCGCGCTGTCGCAGGCGATCAGGTTGAAGACGGTCTTCTTGCCCGGATAGGTCGCGCCGCTCCACGGGAAGTCGCCGCAGGTCGCCACCGAAAGCGCGGCGTTCTCTTCCTCCGGCTCCTGCTCGATGACGCTGATCCGGTTGATGGCGTCAACGAACGCACCAACAAGCGTCTCGCCGACTTCCTCATCCAACAGCCGCCGGAGGATGGTGCGCTTCTCCCACTGCGTCGGCCCGCCGAAGAGCACCCTCGCGACGTACTCGCGCACGAGCGGGGCGATGACGTTGAACCGGCCGGGGAACTTGGTCGTCCGCAGGATGCGCTCGGTCCAGTAGGCGATGATGTCATTGGGCACGGCGGGATAAGGCAGGCGGAGTTTGAAGGAATCCTTCTTCTCGCGCGTGATCGCGTCAATCCGCAGATACTCCTGCACCTCGTTCTCGGTGTAACTCCCAATAGTGACCGTGCGGACCGGAATCTGGTCGAGCGTCAGGCTGGCGAGCGTGTCGGCGGACTTATAGAGGGCGGGGGTGAGACGGGGGAGTTCAACATCGTAGAGATCCCGGCGCTCCGGTTGCACGGCGACAATGACGAACTTCGGCGGCTGCTTGATGTCGCCCGTGCCGAACTCGACGCCCTCCTCCTCGAGACCGAGGACGAACCGCTCGAAGCCGGGCGTGCCGATCACATCCACCTGCTCATCCCAACCGGAGTTCGGCCCCATCGGGGACATCAGGCGGACGCCGCGGCCGATCGTCTGCTCCGGGAGGATGTTGGCCTTCGCGGTGAAGGCGCGGATGCCGACGATGACGGTGACGTTCTTCACGTCCCAACCCTCGCGCAGCATCAGCACGCTGACGATCACCTGCGTCGGGTTGTCGGCATAGTCCACCGTGCGCGCGAGTTCGCGCAGGCGGTCCAGTTCCTCGCGGTCCTTCTTGGTGCGCGCCTCTTCCTTGACTTCACCCTTGCGGTTGGTGTGGATCGTGAGGACACGCTGGCGACCATCCGACAGGTCGCGGAGATTGGGCAAGGTCTTGAGGTATGCAGCAACCTCGTCGGCGTCCTTGGTGTCCTCGGCCATCACGAAGAGGATCGGCTTCATCCCCGTGTGCTTCAGTTTGGCGGTGTAATCGCGCCACCGCTGCACACCGGCGTCGAGCCACATCCGGTACTTCATGCTCGCGTTCGGCGAGACCCCCTCCTTGGCATCGGAGAGACGACCGAGATAGGGGCGCTTGACGATGCCGTCCTCGATAGCGGTCGCGAGCGGGTAATCGACGAGGATGTGGTCGAAGAGCCGCCCGTTCTGGTCCTTCGGCGTGGCGGAGAAATCGAGGACGGCGGTGAGGCCGGTGTCGTGCGCCGCCTTCAGGCGGGAGTTCGTGTCCAGAATCGCCTTGTACCACGCGAGATCGACGTCGTGGACGTGGTGTGCCTCGTCATTGAGAATCAGCAGATCGTCGTGCGAGGCGACGCGCTCGATGAGCGGCACCTCGACGGTCGTGATCGCTTTCGCCTTCGGCTTCGCCCCGGCGAACGTGGTGATGAGATCGAGCCCGGCGAGCGGATCATCACCCGCAGCGGATGCGGGGCTATCGTCGTCGCCATCTTCCTTGGGGACATACAACTGATGAATGTTGGTCAGGTAGAGTACACCGCGCGTGTGTATCGGCGTCGCGGCGTCGCGACGGATGACCTGCATTTTGAACTCCGGCCACCATTCCTCCGGTACGCAGGGATCATCCTTGAAAATACGCCCGTCGCCAAAGTCGTCCGCGAGGCGCTCGTAGACGATGACGTTCGGGGCGATCAGGAGGAAGTGCGTCGCCATCGGGGAAGCGGGCTCGAAGATTTTGTGGAAGTAGGACCAGACAATCGCCAGGCTCATCACCTTCGTCTTGCCGCTGCCGGTCGCCATCTTCGCCGCATAGCGCGGGTAGAGATCGTCGGCGGGCGCGTAGTGGCGCGGTGCGCGATTGGTCAGTTTCATCAAATCCTGCACGCGGCGCGTCTTGCTGACCTCGTGGCAGAAGATGAAGGTCTCGATGGCCTCGCGCTGGGCGAAGTAGTAGCGCCACGGCACACCGCCACGAAGGTGTTCCTCGGTAAACCACCAGGAAAGGAGTCGTTGCGTCGTCGGGGATGCGCCGGGATAGCCCGCCGCTCGCCAGTCGGCAACTTGCTGGCGGAGAACAGGCACGAAGAGTGCATCGGATTGGCGGCGCGTGGGCGTGTCGGGGATCTCGTAGGCATTGCCCACGCGATGGGACACAACATTGACGCGCGGCTGGAAGACCGCCTCGGTCGCTGCCGCTTGTCGCCGCCTCATGGGACTTCCACCTTCCGGCTGACGGTCGTGTCGTTGCCGAAGATGTCCACGACCTTGACGACGACCGTGTACATGCCGGGGGCTGCGTAATCGTGCGCTTCGGAGGTGAGGGCGAGGGCGCGTTTCTTCTTCGTCCGGAAATCCTGCCACATGTTGTGGAAGGTATCGCGCTCGCCGGGAAGCGTCTCCTTGCCGAACTCCCAATCCACCGACCAGTAGTCGATGTAATCCTGCCAGCGCATCACGCGGTCGCGCAGCGCGTCCGGGAGCGTGTCGGGCGGGACGATGAAATCTTCAAGGTGAACGTGATAGGAACGCCGCTGACCGAGCAGCGGCTCGACCGCAATCTGCAATGAAGCGAGTTCGGGGAAGGTCAACGTGCCCGCCTCGAAAAGTTTGCGGGCACGACCATCGAGCATCTCTTTGGGGATCTGGATCAGCCGGAGGTCCACGCCGCGCATCTTCGCGTCTTCTTTGACCGTCTCGTTCGACTCGAAATCCCATTCCCATCCCAAGATGTCGAGTCTCCGGAAGCCAAGGGTGAGCGCGGCTTCCGACGCCTCAAATGCTTCCACCCGCGAGACGGACTCAGCGAGCGGGCCGACATGGACGGCGCGGTCACCTTTCTCGCCGTGGATGCGACCCGCGCCGTCCAGCGGATGGGCATGGTAGAAGGTGAGCATTGCACGGATGTAATCCTGGGCTCGCTTTTTGGCCGTGATTTCATCTTTCCCGTCGCCCTCGATACCCTGCCAAAACTGTTGCTCGTAATGGCCGAGATTGAGAATCTCGAAGGCACGGCATCGCTCACTGTTTGGCCCTTGAATACCGAGTAGACGTTTACGGGTCGTATGGATCGCAAAGCGACCAACGTCACACGCTATCCATCGGCGGCCAAACCGTTCTGCAACTACGGCAGTTGTGCCTGAACCGGCAAAGCAATCCAGCACAAGGTCGCCGGGCCTCGACGAGGCAGACAAAATACGTTCGAGCAGGGTTTCCGGCTTCTGCGTTGCATAACCGACACGTTCCTGCGATTGATTATGGATCACTTTGATGTCGGTCCAGATGTCTTGCAATGGTACTCCACGGAACTCATCAAGGTAGCGCTTTAGTCGGGGCACGCCGTTCTTGGGCCAGTGTAGGCGCCCTTCGCGGTCATACTGCTCCATTGTAGATAGCGGACAGCGCCAGATGCGCCGAATGCCTTTGTAATCATAGTCGTACCCTCCGCCGGATAGGCCACCTGCGGAAAGGTCCCCTCTCGCATATCGTCTACCGGTTGCTAGTTCCACTTGGTCGAAAAACCCCTCGATGTAATCTGGACCGGGCTCACCAAGGACCTCGTTCCATGTCCATGCGGTGGATTTCGAGTAGAACCAAATTGTATCGTGAACTGCACCATACCGCGAGGAGTCATTATGGGCGCTTTGTCTCTTCCACGTAATTTCGTTGCGAAACGATTGCGAAGAAAAAACCTCGTCAAGTACCATTCTCAACGCGCTATTGACGCGCGGGTCGCAATGCACATAAATACTGCCGTCTTCACTTAGGAGGGTATGCATCAGCATAAGCCGCTCGTACATCATCTGAACGTACGAGTCGAGGCCTTGTCCCCATGTGTCCTGATAAGCGTGACGCTCGATGATACTCGGTTCTTTCGTGACAGACTCGTCGCCAACTTCCACTTGTACCGAGAAATCCGCGCCGGTATCGAACGGCGGGTCGATGTAGATGAGGTCTACCTGACCCGCGTATTGCTCGGCAAGCGCGGCCATTGCGAGTTTGTTATCGCCCCAGATCAGTTTGTTCTTCCATCCCGGCGGGAAAGCGGGTCGGGCGTCGTCGGGCGCGCTGAAGAGGGTCAGCTGCTGGCGGGGCTCGTTGATCGTCTCGATGGTCTGGAAGGGGAGCACCGGCACGTCAATCTCGGCCTTCTTGCCCTCCCATTCCAGTCGGACGCCCCGCTTCGCCCCGTTCGCCGGGGGCGCAAACCGCCGCACCTGTGGCGCGCGCTCAACCGCCATGTTTGCTCTCCCTACCCACGTTCCCCGCCCTTCAGTTACCGATCATCACCTGTGTTACCGGGCCGCGTGCCGAAATGGTGTGCAACAATCTTACCAGTTATGAGTGGTTCGTCGCGGATATGCGGTCGGACTCCGGTCGTGTCAGGGGAAAGGGTGGAGGCGCTACGTGGTCACTGCCATTGTTCACTCGTCCGTATCGATCCTCTTGAGAAGCGCCGCCTCGTACTCGTCCAACGCCTCGTTATATCGGCCGTTGCTATGGCTATCTCGGCCGTAGCGCGATTCCGGCCCGTACTCCGTGGGGAGATGTCCGGGCTTTACCTCCCGGACGATCTGCCGAAAGTATGCCCGGTGCTCTTCGTCGGTTTCTGGCCCATGCCCGCGTGCCTCACGGATATCCGCAAGAAACTGTTCACGATCAATCCCTTTGAAGGCACCGGCACCGGCGTGGATCGCCGCGCGCATCTTCTCGGGGTCATAGAACGCGAAGGGGTCCTCCGGCTCGATGCGATACCGCACGCCGTTGTGCTCGATCACGACCGGCTGCCCCGCCGCTTCTTCCAGTCGCTTGGCGAGTCCGTCGTCGGTGTGGAGTGTGATTGCGTCGGTGTGCATTGGTCGGTGCCTCATATCTGGTACAGGCTCAGTCCGGCAATGTCGTCGTAGTCTTGTGTGTTGTACGTCACCAATGCCAAACCATGAAAGAGTGCCGTTGCCGCGATCTGGAGATCGAGCGCACGATCACGGGTTCGGATGCCGTGCTGTCTGAGCTCATATCGCATTTTCGCGCCGCGTTTCGCAATGTCACTATCAAAGGGGAGAATCGTTAGGTCCGCGAAGAGCGTTTCATATTCCTGCTCGACCTGTGCTGGGTCGGCTGCCCGATGCACCCCATCCCAGACTTCCATTTGCGTCACGCTGCTCACAAAAAACGGCTCACTGGAGAGCCCCGCAAGCGTGACGAGCAACTGAATGGTGTCAGTATCTGCATTGAGATAGCGGATGATGACATTGGTATCAAGGAGGTAGCGCATTATTCGGCGGGACGTCCCGTGCTGTTTTGGGTGCGTTCCGCATAGAGATCCTTTTCAAGCTGCTCAGCGTCCACACCGGCACGTTTCAGGATGCCAGCACTGGCATAGATGGCGCGAATCATCCGTTCCGGGTCGTACGGCTTCTTCGTCTTTGCTGCGTCGACACGATACACCGCTTCGCCGATATCCACCTGAATAGGCGACGTTGCCGCTTCTCTGAGCAGTCTCGCCGTCTCACTATCGGGACTCACTTTGTAGTCGCGTGGTTGTGCATTCATGTGCTGTTCCTTTCCGGTCACCGGCCTCATTATATCATACTATGTAAATAGTAATTAGTCGCTGATTGCCACCTTCACCCATGACCGATTGGCAATCGTGCGCCGCTTGCCGATTGATGCCTTGAACGCCTCGGCGCCGATCAGTTCGCGAGCCGATCCCCGGTGGGAGATCGCCGCGGCCATGAGCACACTGGAATCGAGGAAGGCCTTAGGTGCTCTTGATGCCATACTCCTCTTCGATCAACTTCCCCCGAATCTC
>JALYUS010000734.1 GCA_030853625.1 Chloroflexota bacterium | reverse complement strand
CGTTGTAGGTGTAGGTGCCGCCCCCAACGTAGGTCGCACCGGCCGGGAACGTGTTGCCGTTGTTGACAAAGCCGCCGTTGAAGCCATTGAACCCGTTCACGAAGTTCCCGTTGCCGTTGAACCCGTTATTGAAGTTCGCGTTGATGCCGGTGAACCCGTTATTGAAGTTTCCGTTGCCGATGAAGCCACCACCGAGCGGGCAGCCATACAGCCCGTTGCAGGTGATGCCGTTAGCCGTGCCTGGCGGGATGAAGCCACCATTGACAAAGTTCGCGCCGATGAAGCCATTTCCAATGAAGCCAGTGCCGATCACGCCACCGACCCCATAATCAGGGTAGACGGGATAGATGCGCTGCCCGGTCGCGGAATTGACATCAATCAGATTGCCGCTCCCGTCGGTCACGACCGAAACGTATCCATACCGAGGGTCGTAATAGCTACTGAGCGCCGCATTCGGCGGGTAGCCGGTATTTGTGGCGCCAGTGCCGCACACCGTGTTGTAGGCGCAGCCTCCATAGCCATACGTCGTTGGCGCGGCGGCTCCGACCGATGCGCTCTGCATCAGGGCGAGAATCAGGAGCGCCGTGCCTGCCGCGCCGAGAACAACCCAGCGCAGAAGCGAACGTGACGCATCGCGCGCCAGGGCGACCGATGCGATACCTGTCGTCATCGGACAGGCGAGCGAAGAAACGTCATCCATGTGAGACCTCCGATGAAACCGAAAATAAGCCCCGTGGCCTTTGCGTGGTGAGTATACCAGCCCCCGGCCGGAAAATCCACACTGTTCAAAAAGTGCAAGACGATACGGGCGTCACGTCGTCTGATCGCGCTGCTCCCACAATTGCTTCGTCAGTTCGGCATGACCGAGATGCTCTTGCCCGTGATCGGCGGTGTGGATGATGTACTGCGCGCGCATGGTCGGGCCACGTTGACCGGGAAGCATCTCGCTCATGTCCATCACGTCGAGCCGCGCCAGTTGCTCGTCTTTTTTCGCCTTCGCGTCCGCGAGGAGGCTGTGCAGTTCCTCTTTCGTTGCGGGGTCATTGCGGAGCGAGTGCAGATGGTCGTGCTCCGACGATTCATTGAGCGCGCGACCGAGCAGCACCTGTTGCACCGCAGTGACATGCCGAACCAGTTGCGCGACGGAGTTTGTCTCCGCATTGCCGGGCTGCCAGTTGAGCGCCTCTTCCGGCAGCGCGTTCACCACGTTCCCGTACCGCTCCGCCTGCCCATCCAGCATCCGCTGCACTACGTCAATCATCGGTTTCATCGCGCTCCCCTTTCCTGCCGCTGCTCCCACATCTGCCGCGTCAGGCAGGCATGGCCGTAATGCTCCTGCGTGTGCTCGACTGCGTGGACGAGGCACATCGCGACCGTAACGTGTTCGCCGTCCTGATCTATGCGGTCATCACCGTAGGTTGCGGGATCAATCGCGGCCAGCGAGGCCGCGACGCGCTCGCTCGCCTGCCGGATCAGCGCTTCCGCCTCCGCCGCGCTCAACACGACGTGGAACTCGGCGGCGCGATCCCGCTCGATTTCGACGCCACTTGCCCGTGCCGTCCACATCGGGGCCGATCCCCACGTATGCGCGACGAGTACGGCGATGGAATTCGTGTCCATCCCCGGCCGCCAGTTCATCGCGTCGTCCGAAAGGCCGTTGATGACGGCGAGGAACCCCACTTCTTGCTCGCGGAACTTCTCTCCGACTGCCGTACCGATCGCGTCCATACCAGAATATCCTTCCTATCGCCGTCCGTACGCCAGCGCAGCATCGCTCTTTGCGCCAGTATATCGCGTGTGGGGGATACACAGCGCATCTTCGTCTTCTCGCTTTCGTCTGGTATCGCGCCAGTCATGTATCAGTCTGCGTGCCAGACACGTAGATAGTCCTGCATGCGAGCCGCCGAATTGTCATCCAATGTGGGAATGCGCGCGTACATCCTACTAATGGGAGCGAAAACGATTGCTGGCACGTATGGTGCAGACAGAGGTTTTTTGGGAAGGATTCGGTGGCATTGAGCGTTGTAGAGAGTACCGGCGGCAATAGCTGTTGGCCTGCATCTTATCAAGGGACCGGAGGTTTTTCACATGGTTTATGCCAATCTGCGCCGCGATGATGCGGTCTATGCGGAAATAACGCCCATATCGTCTCGTCGCGCCGCCGCGAACCGCCCTGTGCTTTCCAGCATCGCGGAACGGCGGCAGGCCCGGGACGACGCGGCTCGGAATATCCTGCCAGACGTAACGCCGTACGATAGCGACTCGCTCCGGGCATATCTGCGTGAGATCAGCGCGCAGCCGCTCCTCAATCACGCGCAGGAGATCGCGCTCGCCCAGCGGATCGAGGCGGGGGACGAACTCGCGCTGCAACAGATGGTGCGGCACAATCTGCGGCTCGTGGTCAGTGTCGCGAAGCGGTATGTCGGGCGCGGCCTGACCCTGCTCGATCTCGTGCAGGAAGGGAATATCGGCCTGATGCGCGCGGCGCATAAGTACGACTGGCAGACGGGCTTTCGCTTCTCCACCTATGCGACGTGGTGGATTCGCCAGGCGATTACGCGCGCGATCGCTGACCAGGGGCGGACGATCCGCTTGCCTGTCCACATGGGCGAAGCGGTCTCGCGTCTCCATCGGACGGTGCAAACGCTCAGTCAGAAACTGGGGCGCCGCCCGACGATCGAGGAGATCGCCACGGAGGCCCAATTGCCGCCGGAGCGCGTCGAGGTGATGATGCGGATGTCGCAGCAGACGCTTTCGCTCGATGTGCCGATTAGCAGCGACGAGGATGTGACGCTCGGCGACGTGATCGGCAACAAGGTGGAGGGTGAGAACCCCGAAAGCGAAGTCTCGGCGGGGCTACTGCGCGAGGAGATCGCGGAGGCGCTGGAGGCGCTCGCGCCGCGCGAGCGGTTGGTCGTGGACCTGCGCTTCGGCATTACCAAGCCGCGCCAGTACACCCTGGCGGAAGTCGGCAGCCAACTCGGCATCAGCCGCGAGCGTGTCCGGCAGATCGAACGGACCGCACTCCGTAAACTGCGCAGCGGCGAAAGCGGCGCAAAACTCGTCGCGTACGATCACCAATAAAGCAACGAGCAATGAGCAAATGAGCAATGAGTGGGAATCTTCCCTCCTCATTGCTCATTTGCTTTGCACTCAGTCCTCAGTCCTTCGGAATGGCATCGCCATTGCGGCGGTGGTGCCGCCATCCACGTAGAGCACCTGGCCGGTCACAAATCGCGCTTCGTCCGAGCAGAGGAACGCCGCGACATCACCGACATCGTCCGGGTGTCCAACACGACCAATCGGCACCCGCGCGCTGCCCTGCTCACTCGTGTAGGTGGGATCGTCGAAGTAGCGCGGTACCTCGATCAGTCCCGGCCCGATCGCGTTGACACGGATTTTCCGTGGCGCGAGTTCGATGGCGAGTTGCCGTGTGAAGGCGATGATCGCGCCCTTCGTCGCGGCGTACGCGGTGTGATTCGGCATCCCACCGAAGCCATGCACGCTGGTAATGTTGAGGATGCACGGCCCTGTGCCGCCTTCTAGATGCGGCACTGCCTGTTGAGCAGCGAAGAACATCGCGCGGATGTTCAGGTCGAACTCCTCGGCATAGGTCTCTTCCGTTGTTTCGAGGAAGGGGACGGCGCGCGTCACGCCCGCGTTATTGACGAGGATGTCGAGCCGCCCGAAGGCGGCGACCGTCTCGTCCACCGCGCGGCGGGCATTGGCGATCCGCGTCAGATCGCCGTGCAGCGCGATGGCCGTGCCGCCCTGCTTGGTGACGTTCTCTGCCGCCTCCCGCGCGCCATCAATCGAGTGCGACGCATGGAAAGCCACCGTCGCACCACGCGCGGCAAGCGCTTCGCCGATCCCCCGCCCAATACCCATTCCCGCGCCCGTCACGAGCGCCACACGCCCGGTCAGTGCGCCGATTTGTGCTGCCATGATTGCCTCCGTCAATAATCAGCAGACAGTAGTCGGTAGTCAGAGGGAGTGATTCCGTTCTGATTACCGACTACTGCCTACCATCACGTTACCCGCAAGCGCGTGCGTGTTTCCGCCGAGCCGCCGGTGTTGTCATAGACGCGCAAGGTCACGATCCACGTTCCCGCCTGCTGCCGCGAGCCATCGAGGGGCAACGCACAGGTTGGCGTGTTCGTGTCGCAGAGCGTCAATGGCGGTCCGTTCGGCGGGTCTGCGAGGAAGACATACCGCGTCGGCGTGTAGCCCGCCTCGATGCGTGTGCCCGTTCCCCGGAGCGTGACCGTCAATGGCTTGCCATTCGTCTGCACGCGGGAGGGAGTACCCTGAAAGGCGGGGAAGACATGTGCGACGGGCGTTGCGATGCCGGCGGCGGGGCGACCATCTGGCGCGAGGCGGGTGACGACGCGATCGAGGATGACGAGGCCGACAAACGCGGCAATCAGCAGGACGACGATCGCGTGCAGCAACTCGTCCGTCGCGAAGGCGCGGAAGAACGGCGGCAGGGCGCGCGAGGGTGCGCGGTTCAATGATGTATCGGGTCCATGTCGCCGCGTCTGCACATTCCCTCACTTCTTCGTCATCTATGGTGGCAGCGGGCTTCAGCCTGCCGCAACGACGTTCGGCAGGCTGAAGCCCGCTGCCACCAGGATTCGTCTATCCCGTCAGTGTCAACCGCAAGATACCCGGCCCGTCGCTCGCCGTCAGTGACCACATGGTGGATGGGCGCGCTGCCACAACGACGAGCGCGAAGATCGTATCATCCCGCACCGGCAATGCGTAATACCCGCGTAAGGGCAGGATGGCGAGGGGTATCATTGTGCTCGGCGGCAGCACGAGGTTCGATCCCCGCACGCCGCGTACCGCGATCGTATACGTGCTGTCGTCCTGCTCGAACCACGCATCGGCCTGCGGGCCACCTGCCTGGCCCGGTAGCGGCTCAAATCGCAGCGTCAGGGAGACGCGCCCGCCGCTCTCGGACGCCTCGATACGATCCAGTACCCAGCCATCGCTCCGCGCGCCGGTCGTCATCTCCGGCACGCGCGTCGGCAGCACTGTGCGGCTCGCGACGAGTGGCGCCGAGGACGGCGTGCCCGGTACAGCGGTCACGGCAGGCGTCGCTGATCCGGGGGAAAGAGCGGTTGGTGTGGCGGACATGATCGGGGGCGGAGTGCTGCTGGCTGGCATTGTTGGCGTCGGGGCGGTCGTTGGCGTGGACGTGGGCGTGGATGTGCCGCACGCGGTGAGCATGATCGCGATGAGGAGGATCGGCGAGATGCCGCGTCGGTTGCGTCGTGTCATGCTCACGCTCTCCTCATCCGTCCGTCCAGCCCCGCGCGTTGCGCATGCGGATCAATGAGAAGTGTAGCGTGGTTTGGATGATCGCGCGCCCAAGCGACACGAGCGACGGTGTAATCCGCATTTCCACCTCCGCATCCGTCAAGGCGGCGAGCAAATCGCCCACCGGCTCAACGCCGAGAGGCACGACCGGCGACCGGCTGATATGAACGCCGTGGTCGTGAATGTCCTCGAATGTTTCCTCCGGCATCTGGTAGCGAGAGAGCCGGGCCGCACGCAGCCGTTCCAGCCACGCACTTTCGATGGCGATTACCATGCGGCCCGGCACGGTGGCGAAATACCGCTCGTAATCCGCCGCCGTGGTTGTCGGTAACGGCCAGAAACAGACGCGCGGGCAATCGCGCGGGAAGAAATAGACCGGCGCGTGCCAGTCGTCAATTGCCCAGACGAGCGGTTCGGCCTCTGGATGCGCCAATGGCGATCGGGGCACGAACCGCGCAATCGTTGGGTCTTCGCTGAAGTGAGAGAGCGGCATCACACCCCTTTGCGCCTTCATCGCGCCACCATACAGAACCGTATTGTAGACGCTCCGCTGCTCCGGCGGGATAATCGCAAGTACAATCGCGGGAACGCCGGTACGGAAGGCGCATGTGCGGCGCATCCTGGCGGCATCAGGGAAAGAAATGCCTCTTCTGATATGCGCGTGGCAAAAACGGATCGTCGGTGGCCTCGTCGCACTCATTGTGACGTTCATCGGTGTGACGCTCGTTCCGGCGCCGGTCTCCGCGCATACCGCGCTGGTCGCCGCGACGCCTGTGCCGGGCAGCACGATTGGCCAGCCGCCGAAGACAATCCGTATCCGCTTCGACCAGATTCCGGACCCGAAATTTAACGAGATCACGCTGCTTGATACGAGCGGCACGGTCATCGCCGGGGGCGCGGCGACGGCGGATGCGGGCGATCCGAGCATCGTGGAAGTGACGCTCAGTGCCAAAATCGCGCCGGGGTTGTACACCGTCGCGTGGCAGGCGCTCGCCAATGACGGCCATTCGACGAAGGGCAATTACTCGTTCACGCTTGCCAGCGGCCTCGGCCCCGCCCCGCCACTTGATCCACAGCCAATTGGCGCGCCGACGAGCAGCAGCACGGCGAGCGCGCCCGCACTCTCCGGGAGCGGCAATCCGTCCGTCCTCGCGGTCATCGTGCGCTGGTGGCGCTATCTCGCGCTCGGCGTGCTGATCGGCGCGTTCGGGCTGGCCGTGCTCGTCCTCCGCCCGGCGATGGCGCTGCTCGATGATGGCGACGCGGCGTGGCGGCGCGCGACGCGCATGCTGAGGTCATGGGCATTCGGTGGCCTCGTCGCGTTTGTGCTCGCGCATTTCGCAACACTCGTTGTGCAGGCCGCGACGGTGGCGGACCTTTCGCTCTTTCAGGTCAGGGGCGACACGCTGCGCCGTCTCGCCTACAACACGACGTATGGGACGGTCTGGCGCGTCATCGCGGTGGTCGCCTTGCTCTTTCTCGTCGGCATGCTCGCGACGCTTCTGCCCTTCGGACATGCGCATCCCCCGGCGCTCGGCGTGATTGCGACGCCGCATCCCGGCGCGCGGGCAGCGACTCTGCCCGCCGCGCCACCCATCGCTGTTTGGCCGTGGCGGCTGGGGTTGTTCGTCGCGCTCCTGCTCGCAGCGGCGTTGACGTTCAGCAGCCACGCCATCGAGGGCCAGCATCAGCCCGTCCTCGCCATCCTCGCGGACGCGGCGCACCTCTGCGCGATGGGACTCTGGTTCGGTGGCTTGCTTATCCTGCTGGTCACGCTACGCCGCGCGCTCCGCCCGCTCGACGCGGCGGCGCAAACGGCGTATCTGGTCGCGACGATTGGGCGCTTCTCGCATCTTGCCCTCGGCTCTATTGTCTGCTTGATCGCGACGGGCCTCTACGCGATGACGATACAGACGACGCGGGCGACGATCCTCAACACCTCGTACGGCCAGACGCTGCTTATCAAGCATGCGCTGATCGTGCCATTGATCGCTACCGCCGCGCTCAACCTGCGCGTCGTCAAGCCGCACCTCGGCGATGAGGAGCGGGCGCGCCGCTGGTTGCCGCGCCTCCTGGGGATCGAGGCGACCCTTGGCCTCGCCGTGCTACTCGTCACGGCGACGCTCACGCAACTACCGCCCGCGCACCTGCTCACCGGCGCGAATGCCGCGCTTGCCGATCCGCGCCTCGCGAATGCCGTTGCCGTCGCTCCCCCGACCGCAGGGCAGCACGTGGACCTCAGTAGCGGCCCGCAATCCGCCGAAATGCAGGACGCAGCGGGGATGACCATTGTGCTCCTGACGACGACGGGGAAGGATGGCAGCGCGCTCGACGCGAATGTCGCCGATCCGCAGACCGGGCAACCGCTCGTGGACGTGCAGCGCGTAACGGCGTTCATTACTTTTTCCAGCGCGGACCTCGGCCAGACGAGCGTCCTGCTGGCGCGCGACCAGAGCGGCCATTATCGCGCCACCGGTATCTTCTTCCCGATCAAGGGCGTTTGGAATGTCCAACTCGTCATCCGGCGAGCCAACATCGCGGA
>JALYUS010000727.1 GCA_030853625.1 Chloroflexota bacterium | reverse complement strand
CCAGACGGTGCGCTTGAAGACATGGGAGATGTAGAGCCGTTCCTTCGCGCGGGTGATACCGACGAAAAAGAGCCGTCGCTCTTCCTCCAGTTCGGCGGCGCTCTCCTGCGACCGGGAGTGCGGCAGGATATTTTCTTCCGCGCCGACGATAAAGACGACGGGAAACTCAAGCCCCTTCGCGGCGTGGAGCGTGATCAGCGTTGCCTTCTCAGTATCATCCGCCGTCCGATTGTACATATCCTGGTCGGAGACGAGCGCCGCTTCTTCGAGGAAGGTGGCGAGCGCCTGCGACGGGTCGAGGGTTTCGTAGTCCGCGACGACGGTGCGCAGTTCGTTGACGTTCTCCACGCGGTCGGCCTCGTCAATGCCCCCCTCTTCGAGCATCCGCAGGTAGCCGGACCGCTCGATCAAGGTATCGAAAAAGGTGACGATACTCGCGTCGAGCATCGTCGCGCGCATCCCGGCGACGAAGCGCGCGATGTCGGCGAGGCCGACGGCGGGCCGTCCACTGACTGGCGGCAGCGGTTCCATCCCTTCAACGAGCGCGCGACAACCGGCGACGGCGGAGGTATTGTGCGCCCGTGCCCAGGCGTTGAGGGCGGTGACCGATTGCTTGCCGATGCCCCGACCAAGCGGTGTGTTGTCAATGATCCGCTCGAAAGCCGCGCCGTCCGAGGGGTTGTGCACGAGCCGCATCAGCGCGAGAACATCCTTGACCTCTTTGCGCTCGTAGAATCGCGTGCCGCCGATCAGTTGGTACGGTAGCCCGAAGCGAATGCACGCTTCCTCCATGATCCGGCTCTGCGCGTTCGTCCGGTACATCACCGCGCAGTCGTTCGTGTGGTAGCGCCCCCCCGTCACGAGGCGCTGGATTTCCTGCACGACGAACTGCGCCTCCTGCCCCTCGTCGTAATGTTCGCGGATCGAGATCGCGGCGCCCTCGTCATTTTCGGTAATCAGCTGCTTCTGCTTGCGCTGCGTATTCATGCTGATGACGGCGTGGGCCGCGTCCACAATTCGTTTTGTGGATCGGTAATTCTGTTCGAGCAGGATCGTCGTCGCCTTCGGGAAGTCGCGCTCGAAGTCGAGGATATTGCGGATATCGGCCTGACGCCAACCATAAATGCTCTGATCGGGGTCGCCGACGACGCAGAGGTTCTGATGCTTCGCCGCGAGTTCCTTCACCAGACGATACAGAACATGATTGGTGTCCTGATATTCGTCCACATGGATGTACCGGTAGCGATGTTGATAGCGGTCGAGAACATCCTGCTGCGTGGTGAGGAGCCGGAAAGTCATCAGCAGTAAGTCATCGAAATCGAGCGCGTTATGGAGTCGCAGCAGCCGTTGATAGACCGGGTAGACACGCCCGGCGACTTCCTCCCAATAGGAGGAGGCGAGACCCGCGAACTCGTCCGCCGTCACGCCATTGCTTTTGGCCGCCGAGATCGTACTGAGAATTGTGCGCGGGCCGTACTGCTTGGGATCGAGGTTGAGGTCACGGAGTGCCTGCTTCATCACGCTGATCTGATCGGCGTCGTCGTAGATTGTGAAATCCTGGGCAATGCCGATCCGCTCGCCGTCCCGGCGCATGACGCGCGCGCAAAAGGCGTGTAATGTGCCGACCGTGAGGCCGTTGATCTGCGCGCCAACGAGCCGTTCGAGACGGTCGCGCATCTCCTTCGCCGCTTTATTCGTGAAGGTGACGGCGAGGATTTGGTGCGGATCAACATGGCGCGCGGAAAGGAGGTAGGCGATGCGATGCGTCAACACCCGTGTCTTACCGCTGCCTGGCCCGGCGACAATCAGGACCGGCCCATCGGTTGTCGTGACGGCCTCGCGTTGCTGCGCGTTAAGACCGGAAAGAATCGTTTCCTCGATTGGCATCGCGTGGAAATCCCCTGGCGAAAGTCGGTCGCGGGGGTACGTGTACAAACGCCCCTGCTCTCGCTAGTGTACACGCTGCTCGTTCTTGGCGGAAGGGCGTCGCGCAGGTCAGCTACCGGGTAAATTTGATGCCGTATTTGTCGAGGTTGTTGAGGAGGTAAATCAGGAATGCGGCTGAGGCCAGAATGCCAACCGCCGCGCACACGATACCGATGATTGCCTGGCGATAGCCAAACCGCGCCGGGCTTTCTCCCGTTGCCGCAGCGCTGCGCCGCGCCTCACCGAGACCAAGTAGACCAAAAATCAGGCCGAGCACGCCGATAATGATGCCGATCCAACTGAGGATGCAACAGGGGATGCTGACGATGCCGAGCCAGAACCCGGCTACTGCCTTGCCACTTCGCGTCGGTGCCGCATCGTAACCCGGTACGACCGGATAGGGCGGTGGATAGATCGGCGGCGCATAACCGTACGGCGGCATGACGGAAGGGGAATTCGGTGGCTGCATTGGTGCGGGGGCCATTTGCGCGGGAACGGCCTCCGTAGTGGGTGTCAGTTCCGCCCCGCAATTCTGGCAAAACCGCGCGCCTTCCGGCACTTCGGCGCCACATGCGTTGCAATAGATCATCGTGTTCGTTCGCTCCGACATCGCGCATCACCCGATGAGAAAAGGCAAGAAAGGCAAACAAAACCGGCGGACGCTGAAACGTCCGCCGGAGTATGTCAC
>JALYUS010000705.1 GCA_030853625.1 Chloroflexota bacterium | reverse complement strand
ATATAGCAGCGCGTCGTCTCGATGGCGCGGGTCGTGTCAATCGGGATCTGCGTGTAGCAGGCAATGTCGCCCTCGACGCTTGCCTGACAGGAGAGGCGCAACGGCGCGGCCTTCAGTTTGCGGATTTCGGCATTGGTGCGATCCGACAGATTCCACTCCGGCTCGACGGCGACTTTGCAGGTGCCGCAGAGGCCGTGACCGCCACAATTAAGGAACTTGGCAGGAAAGCCGTAGACATCAATGCCGTTATCGAGCGCGGCGCGGCGCAGGTTCGCGCCATACGGCACTTCGATGGTGCGGTTCTCATTCGGAAAATACACCTTCGGCATCGCTTTGATCTCCTTCGATCGGCATGTGCATGGCGCGACCGCAACGGGGTCGTGGGTATGCACCTTGACCCGCTGCACGCTGTTGCGGAACGTCGTGCCACTCGTCGTGGCGTAATGGAGTTGTTTGCGCAACCGCCCGCGAATCTCGCAGCGCAACGCCCCTTCCGGCGTCTCGACGCGGTAAATACCCCGGCTACCGTCGACAACCAACCCTTCGCGTAACGGAGAAACGTCAGTATCGGTCGTATCCGCATCACTCTCTGGGACAGAACGGCGGGTTTTGCTCAACGTGTAATGCTCCTCGTGAAGAACGCTGATCTCCCAGCACATCGTGGAAGACGAACAGGTAGCACACAGCCCGGTCAGGCGATGCGTAGATACATGCAGATGCAGCGTCGGAGGAGTGTTGAGAGGAAGGGGTTACGAGCGCGTATCCCATAGGTGGACGACACAGCCACGACGCCAATCATGCAGCACGGATGCACACATTGTCATCGTCGTACCCTCCTTCCCGCCCAATCGGGTTTTTCGCGAACGTCGTCCGGTAGCCCGGTAGCGCCGATTGTACGCGCATCCGGGTGCATACGTCAATGGAAGCGTCTAAAAGCCGGTAGAACGCTGCGGAGGAAAAGGAGCCATACTTTCCGCATTGGCTGGCACCGATGACGTGAAAGAGGCTCCCATGGAACTGATGATACCATGTCCGCTCACTTTGCCCGATCGACCATTGTCATTGGTGGAGTTGGAAACCGCCGTCCATGCGTGGGGACTCGCCATCCAGCAAGCCGCGCTCGCCTTGGCATGGCAGGTGCAGGCTGCGATGCGTCCGCCTGTTGCCTGTCCCACCTGCGCTGCCCACGAGCAGCGACCGGCCGGCACCAAAGCGCGCAAAGTGGAAACACGCTTCGGTCCGGTGCGATTGACGCGCCAGCGGATGCGCTGTCAGGCGTGTGGGCGGTATTTCCAACCCGACGATGCGGCGCTCACCCCTTTGCTTGGCGCGGGACAATCTACTCCGATGCTGCGGGAGTTGGCGGCGCAGTGCGGGGCGAGTTGGCCGTATCGGCAAGCGGCACAGGTGCTGGCCCTGCTGCGTGGTGCGCCGCTGGCGGCGGAGACGGTGCGCCAGATTGTCGCCGAGACGGGCGGCGCGGTGGAGCGGCAGTATGCAGACGAGGCGCGGCGCGTCTGTCAGCCGCCCGCGACCGCGCCGCTCCCGGTCGTGGCGCCCATGCAACTGGAGGTCATGCTCGATGGGGCGTGGATTCGGTGTTGGGACAACGCGCACGGGATGGAGATCAAGGTCGGCGTCGTCCATACGGGGAGTGAAGCATGCGGTCGCACCCGCACCCGGCTCACCGCGCGGCGGTATGCGGCGACCGCACAGGGCATCACCCCGTTCGGCCCCCTCGTCACGGCGGCGATTGACCACGTTGGTGGCTTCACTGCGACCGAGCAAACCCTGCTCGGTGACGGGGCGGCATGGATTTGGCGGCTCGGGACGGAAATCGTCCCCACCGCAACCCAAGTATTGGATCGGTGGCATTTGCGTGATGCGCGGCGGCGGGCAACCCGGGCGGCGATACCGGACAAAGCGGTGCGCCAACCGTGGAGTATCCGCCTTGAGGACGCCTTGGCTGTCGGGGATGTCCCCACCGCACTACGCGTCGTCGGGGCAATGCGGCAGCAGTATCCGCACCGGGCGCTGGGAGAGTTCGCCACTTATCTATGCAAGCATGCGGTGCGGATTCCGAACTACGAGGCACGGCAGGCGGCAGGAGAGACGATTGGCAGCGGAGCGGTAGAGAAGGGAGTGGATGTCGTCGTCAATCGGCGATTGAAAGGGCGACGGGGGATGCGCTGGTGGCGCGTCCGAGCGGGCGGCGTGGTCGCCTTACGACTGGCCGTTCTCAATGACGAGTGGGATCGTCGCCTGCTTGCTGCGCGCGCTGCCTGACGATACCGACTTTTAGACGCTTCCTCATTGCATCGCGCTTGCATCGCGCGTAGACGAACGCGACAAGGGGACGGTCGCCAGAATTCGGCGGGCGTCCCCCATGTTTTCTACATATCCCTAATGATGGTGTTGGCGGGGATCAAAAAGGCTGCCACGCCATGTTAGAATGATGACCGAACCTCCGGCTCTTTCCCGAAACGGAAGGGGAGGGAGGCGGGCGCCTTTTGAGCAGTAGGGGTAG
>JALYUS010000680.1 GCA_030853625.1 Chloroflexota bacterium | reverse complement strand
CGTATCTCCTCGCGACGAACAACTCGATGAGCACGCAGCAGATGTACGTCGAGCGGTTGGCGGGCCACGGCGTGACGGTGCCGAAGGAGACGATCATCACCTCCGGCATCGCCGTGCGCGATTACCTCCGCGCGACGTACCCCCCGGATGTGACCGTCGGCGCGGTCGGCATGCAGGCGCTGATCGAAGTGCTCTACGACGAGGGCGGCTTCACGCGGGACGACCGACGCCCGCAGGTGCAGGTCGTCGGTACCGATCTCCATTTCGGCTACGACGACATCAAGCGCGCCTGCCTCGCCATCCGCGCGGGGGCGGCCTTTGTCGCCACGAACCCGGATACGACGCTCCCAACCGAGGAGGGGCTGGTGCCGGGCTGCGGCGCGATGATCGCCGCGCTCGTCGCCTCCACCGATGTCCAGCCAACGGTGATCGGCAAGCCGGAAAAATACATGTTCGAACTCGCTTGCCAGCGCCTCGGCTTGCAACCGCCCGAAGTTTTGATGGTCGGCGACCGGCTCGACACCGACATCCTCGGCGCGAACCGGATCGGGTCGCGCACCGTCCTCGTTCTCACCGGCGTCTCACAGCGCGCGGAGATCGCCACAACCGGCATCGAACCGACCTTCGTCGCCACTGATCTCGTCGAACTCCTCACTCGCCTCAAGGCGGCGCGAAGCAATGGGCAATGAGCACCGAGCAATGAGCGAGCAGCACGCCGCCGGCACGGTAGGGGCGGACAGCCTTGCGCCCTCTGACAATGGCTCAGTCCTCATGCCGCCCAACGGGTGCCCGCCGTCCTCAGTCCTCGATTTCGACTACGAAGACGCGGCGACGATTCAGGGGCGCGGCGGCATTTCCTCCACCGAGCGAACGATTGGCGGCTTGCGATTGCGCCGCGCCTTCGATGCGATGATGGGCCACACGGGATCGTGCCTGCTACTCGGCTGTGGTGCCGGGCGGCATAACCGCGCGATCCATGCGGAGCGGCCGGACCTGACGCTCGTCGGGGCGGACCTGAGCGTGAGCGCGATTCGGGAAGCGGTTCGCGCGGGGAACGGCGGCGCGTACCTCGTCGCGGACGCGGCGCACATTCCGGCGGCGGGCAACTCGTATGACTGTGTGCTCCTCTTCGATCTCCTCGAACATGTGCCGGATGTCAGCCGGTGCGTCGCGGAGATCGCGCGTGTCCTCACGCCGGGCGGCCTCTTCCACGGCTTCATCCCGCTCGAAGCGCAGCCGAAAACGCTCTTCCGCGCATTGACGAACAGCAAGCGTATCCCGATCCACCAATGGAAACACGATCATGTCGGACATATCCAGCGGCTGACGACGGAGAGCGTCACGGCGACCTTCCGCGCGCAGGGGCTGGAACCGAGCGATCTCTCCTATTCCTTCCATCTGCTCGGACAGGTGCACGACATCGTGGATTACTGGGGGCGGGAGCGGCTACGGCATGAACCGGAGGGACGAAGCGCGACGGTCACGAAGGCGGTGCAGCGCGTCATCTTCTTCCCGACATGGCGGCTGACTTACTGGGAAGATACACTCCTCAAGCGCAACCCGTGGGCGACGGGCCTGCACCTGACGGCGATCAAGCGGGGATGATGACGAGGAACCCGTTTCCCCGGAGTGAGGCATAGTGGCGCTCTACCAGAAAAAAGGCACGAAGCGCGGGAGAAGGAGCGATGTCTTTCAAGGCGATTCCTGCGATGACCGATAGGCTCACGCTCGATGTCTTCACCGCGCGCCTCGCAACCCGGCCAGCCGTTGATGGCATCTTGTTCATGGGTTCTACAGGATCGGGCATGCTCAACGCAGCGAGCGATTATGATCTGCTCTTGATCCTCGCCGACGAACCTGCGGCGCCACGGATGGTCGTGACGTGGGTGGACGGGCATTTCACCGAGATCTATTGCACCCCGATCACCGCCCTCGCGCGCATCACCGCAGAGCCGACCATATGGCGAGAGGGAAGTGATGAGGGGGCGGTGATGCGGTGGCTACGCGATGGACGGATCGTCCACGACCGCGCGGGGCGTTTGGCAGATGCGCAGGCCGTCGCACGCGCCGCCCCACCACGGGCAGTCACAGTCCCCGAGGGGCCGTATTGGGCATGGGGCACGCTCGGCTACAACGTGGCGTAGGCGAAACGTTACCTCGCGTCGGATGACCCCGTATACCGGGAAGTGGTAGATTTTCGCCTCCTGTATGGCTTGGCAGAGGTAATGACTGCGTATTTCACCGTGCGGGGGTTGCCGTGGCGGGGTGAGAAGGAAGCAATTGTGTACTGGACCGCGCACGATCCGGCATATCTCGCTCAGTTCCGTGTATGTCTCGCGGAGGCAGATCGGGCGCGCAAAGTCGCGGGGTATGAGGCGTTGGCGCGGCGCACACTCGCCCCGGTTGGTGAACTGTGGGCGCGAGGAACAGCCATGGTCGGGGCCGGAACGGGGTGGGGTGCCGGTCCCGACGCATTAGAGGGATCAATTGAGGACGCGAACGCATTCTGGCAAGCACTTGTCGCACCGGAGGATGGATGATTACCAATCTGCGAGCAAGACATCCTTGATGACGCATGATCCCGTTTATTTGACAGGTCAGCGGCCGCAGGCTGGAAAGCCTACGCTACCGATTCTGTTTCCTGCGCGATGGGGGCAACGAGCGCGCCGGAGACGGCGATCAGGTCCGCGAGGGCGATTTCCAGTGTGCGGTCATCCCGGCCGATGCCGCAAAAGACGGTGTCCAGATCGCTGGCGGCATGGGAGTCCACAATGGTCCGCGTCGCATCGTTCGGCGGGATCGGGCAAACGCCGCCCATCGCGTAGCCGAGCGCGGCTTCGACTTCCGCCGGATCGGGGCGGCTGATGTCCGCCCGCCGGACAGCGAGCGCGTCCGCCAGCATCTTGTAGTTGACGCGGTCCAGTCCCCGGAGCGCCGCAAGCACCCACGGCCCGTCTTTGACCTGAAAGACAATCGCTTTCAGTAACTGCTCCGGCGGGAAGGGGAGTGTTTCGAGCGCATCCGCCACCGTACGCGAAACGTGGTGTTCATGGACGTGGAAGGGGATGCCCCGCGCCGTGAGCAGGGCGGCGATCTGTTCCGCTGCTGCCGCGCCGGGGCGCGCATCGTTCATCATGCGCCCATCCCGCTGACGTGCTCGACTTTGATGCGCACAACGGCGGGTGGCTTCGGCAACGGGTTGTCCACGAGATAGCGCTTGCCGCCTTCCGGGCCGCGATAGCGCGTCGCCATCTGGAGTCGCTTGCTGTAGTCCTCGTCAATGCTGATCGTTGCCGTGCCGTTGACCGCGAGATAGGGATAGCCCGACGGGTCCACGACATGGAAGGCGACACGCGGATCGCGCTCGATGTGGCGGAGTTTGGCGAGGTCTTGGCGCGTGATGAACCAGATATCGTCGCCATCGAGATCGTACCAGACGGTGAAGAGCGACGGCGTGCCGTCCGCGCGGATCGTCGCGACGGTGCCGTAGCGGGGCGCGGCAAGAAAGGCACGCTGGGCGTCGGTAAATAGCATCGGTATTCCCTTTCCGCTGTGAGAAGGACGCATGACCCATGACCGTTGTAACACGCCGGTGCGTGCCGCATTCCATCGCGGAACCAACGCGCTTTCAGTGTGCGGTGTTGCCTTTCGGAGGTTCAAGTTGTTCGGGTCCGAAGGAGTGGGGAAGTAAGGCGTCCAGTGTGGTGCGGAGGAAGACGTTGCCGTCGGTATTGGCGATGATGATTGCGGCATCCTTGCCGAACTCGCGGATCACCTGGCGGCAGGCGCCGCAGGGCGTCGCGGGATCATTGCCCGCTGTGACGACCACCACGGCGTGAATGCGGCGCGCGTCCGGGGCGGCAGACTGGCTGACGAGGCCGAAGATCGCGTTCCGCTCCGCGCAGGACGTGAGGCCGTAGGAAGCATTCTCGATATTGCAGCCGCCGTGTACCTGCCCATCTGCCGTCAGGATCGCCGCGCCGACCGCATAGTGTGAATAGGGAACGTACGCCCGCGTTCGTGCATCGGTCGCGACGGCGATCAGTTCGCGCTCTTGTTCGGGATGCAAACCTCACCCCCGGCCCCCTCTCCTTTGCCTTAAGGCAAAAGAGAGGGGGAGAATATAGAGATTCGTAAGGGCGCGGGCGCCCTCTGGGCAGGATGAACCGCCCGCCCCATCCTCAGTCCTGAATCCTCAGTGCGTATGTGCGGCGGCCTCGTGGCGGGCGTGGGACTCCTTGATGATCGTCTCCTGCAAGTGCGTCGGGACGGT